>JACPXS010000100.1 GCA_016196415.1 Candidatus Omnitrophota bacterium | reverse complement strand
CGGAACTCGATGCTCGCGCTGACGGATGAGGTGGTCGTGCCAAACGACGTGGCGGTGATGATCGGCACTTCCACGCCCAGGAAGGTCGACGCTTCCTTCCCGCTTGCCGCCACGAGCTTCGGCTCGGCTAAAATGCGCGCTTTCCCTTTCGATACCAGCATGTTCAGCACCGGGTTCAAGCCGGTTCGGCTGAGCGCCCCAAGCCGGAACGCTTCTCCAAGCCTTGCGACTTGCGACACGCCGGAGGGCCCGAGCACTCCAAAGGTCGTCTCGGTAAACGTCAGCTTATCCGCCCAATCCACGCCGAGTTTTTCCGTCCCATCCCGGGTCATTTCAACGAGCTGGACGGTCAGCTTGACCGACTGCGGAGCCACAAAAGGCGCTGGAGGCACCGGAGGGGTGGTCACGAGGTTCGTCACCATCCCCTCGTACGCGGCGAGGATCTCCTTCAGCCGATCCAGGTCTTCCTTGGTGGGCACCTGGCCGCCGAGGAAGATCTTATCGCCTTCGCGCGTCACCTGGATGTCAGAAAAATTCAGTTCGTTGAGCACCTGGCGCAATTGCGCCGTCACGGCTTCCGGGGTGCGATCGATCACCTCCACGGCTGATGTCAGTTGGCCCCGGCGATCCCAGAGCAGGAGGGTTGTCACCCCGACGGCTTTCGCCTGGAGGAGGAGCTCACTCGCCGACACGACGGTGACATCCACCACCTTGGGATCCCCGATCGCCACTCGCGTGAGCCCATCGACAGCGAGGCTCTGGATGGCGCCGGGTTCCATGAAAATTGCCGGGGGAATGGGAGCCGCCTCTCCATGGGCTGGTGAGGATGCGGGCTGATGCTCAGCGGACACGGCGGATTTGCCGACTTCCGTTCCCGAACCGGTCGTGAGATCCGCGACGACGAGGGGTTCGGTCGAGCGGCGGGCTTGCGTCGAATGACGTTCTTGCGCGGGGGTCGAACCGGGCAGGCCCCACATGATGTTTTGGCTGGAGGCTCTAGGCTGAAGGCTCGAGGGGAAAACCGTTTCACCGTCGAGCGTCGTGCTCTTGCCTCGAGCCTTGAACCTCGAACCTTGAGCGCTGCGGGAGTTTTTCCGCAGCCTGCTAGACGTCATCCTCATTTATCCTCCTCGGGGAGGAGCACGACGTCTCGTTGGAGCCCCTTGAACACCTCGACCTGGCGGGCGGGTTTCTGAGGCGGCGCCGTCATCTTGATCCCGAGCTTGGCCTCAAGCATCGTGTTGATATTCGTTGGCGCGACCGCCGCCTGCGACTTGCCCTCATGCTGGGGACGAAGACTGAGCTGAATACGTCCTTGCTCCCTGGCGAAGAGGAGGAACGAGATCTCCTGAGGATCTAAGGCGAGGGTGACGGTGTAGTCGCGCTGTTGCTGCTGTTGCGACTCCGGTTTCAGCCCGCCCCCCCCCACCACCTGGCCGCCCACGGCCAAGACCTGGATGTCCTGGAAGAGCGTCAGCGTGATGATCTGCTCTTTCTGGCTGTCCGCCTGCGGCAGTTTAAAGTTCCACAGCACATCGACGTTGTCGCCGGGACGGACGAACCCTCCGACTCCCGTCACCGCATCCACGCCAATGGTCACCGCCCGCTTGCCCTCCGGGGTCAGGCTTGAGAGCGAGGTGCCGCTCGGCACTTCCTCGGGGCGGCGCACTTTGTTCAGCAAGACCTGCTCGCCTTCGGCGAGCGGCGCAATCGTCACCAAGCCGATGACGTCCCGCGGCGAGCGCGCCGCATACGGCTGGGCGAATTTCTCCGGCACGGCGACGGTGGCCAAGACTGAGGCTTCCAGCGGCACGCCCTGATTCACGTCTTTCGACGCGACCACGACCTCGATCGGCTTGCGGTAGTCTTCGAGCAGCTTCCGCCGCGCGGCCTCCAGCTTCCGCCGCTCCCCCTGAACCCAGCTGTTCATGATCCCGACAGCCAAGGCCCCCATCGCCAACGCAAAGATGATCGGCATGCGCCGCTTGAGGGTCTCGGTGAGCCGGATCATTGGGTCACGGCATCCAACCGATCCGGAAACCGCTCGATCTTCGCCTTGGTGCGGAGGGCTTCCATCGTCTGCTGCAGCGCTTGGACCGTCAGGAGGTTCTTGATCTGATCCCACGCCTCCGTGAGGGGACGCTGCCGGCTTTCCTCGCGCTTCACCATCTGGAAGAGATGAAACCGGTTATCGGAGCCCTTCACGTAGTTGCTCAAACCGTTCTCCTGATCGATGGCAAATGCGGCCGCTTCCAGCGCGGGATCGAGACTGAGGACGCCGGCGGCCTCTGCGTCGGCCTCTGTGGCGTACAGGAAGGCCTTTTCGTTGGCCCGCATCACCCACCCGGAGAGCAGTCCGCCCTCCGACGCCGTCGGTCCCTCGGAGATCTGTTTCACGAGGGTCGCAAACTCCATCGAGCCTGCCAAGAGCTGGGAGAGCGCTTGCTTGGCCTGACTCTCCGAGGACACGACAAGCTGCCGCAACTGGCGCCGCTCCGGCACGCGGAACCCGAGCTTGTTCTTCTCATAGAACTGCTCGATCTCCGCCGTATTCACCTCGAACCGCTGCTGATTCCAGCGCAGCCACTCTTGGACAAAAAACGCGCGGCGGGTAAATGCCCAGCGGCGCTGCGTCTCGGTGGACCGCTCAAGCCCGCGCGCCACCGCATCCTGGTTCATCAGCTCATTGTTGATGAGCTGATCCAGGAGGTCTCCGAGCTGCTGCGCTGAGAGCGATTTCCAAGGCTGGTTGAAATTCGCCATGAGCCCTTTGAGCTCTTGAATACGAAACTCCAGATCATACTTCGAGATCGGCACGCCGTTGACGTTCGCCAAGAGATCATTGGGGAGCACCGATGGCTGACTCGGCACCACGAGGGACGACGGGGTGGGCGAAGCGGCGGCGCCTTGGTTCTTGTTGGAGGCGGCGTGCGGCGCCCACGGCAGTTTCTCGCACCCGATCGCAACGAGGAGGCTGAGCGCAAGCCACCCCTGGATCGCGCAGACGACGCAGCGGCGGCTCATGCGGTGGTCACCCATGAGGGAATCGCCACGTTGTTGAGCCGGAACTTGGCCAGGAATTTCGGCACGGCTCCCGTGTACCGGCACGCCCCCCGGAGCGCTCCCTCAGTGGAAAATCCCTCCGCCTCGAAGGTGAACACATCCTCCATGTCAAACCCCTCCTGTGAGACGCCAAGCACTTGGCTGATGGTGGAAACGCGACGGCTGCCGTCGGCAAACCGCGCGACATGAATCACGAGGTCCACGGCGCTGGCGATCTGCATGCGGCACGCCGACGGAGGCAGGTCCAACCCGCTCATGAGCATGAGGGTCTCCAGCCGCTCCAGCGCCGCCTTTGGATTGTTGGCGTGCAGGACGGTGATGAAGCCATCATGGCCGGAGTGCATCGCCTGGACGACGTCGAGGGCTTCCCCGCCCCGCGCCTCGCCTAAGATGATCCGATCCGGACGCATGCGCAGCGCGTTCTTCACTAAGGTGCGCAGCGGAATCTCGCCCCGATTCTCAACGTTGGCCAATTTGGTGACGAGCCGGATCCAGTGCCTTCGCCCCGTCAGCTCAAGCTCCGACACGTTCTCGATCGTGATGATTCGATGCTCGGGAGGAATCACGCTGGCCAGGATGCCCACGAGCGTCGTCTTCCCGGTTGAGGTGCCGCCGGAAATGACCAAATTGACCTTGGCCTTGACGCAGCTCTCGAGAAATTCCGCGGCCTGCTGGCTCAGCACCCCCAAGGCGGTATACTCCCCCATCGTCCACTCACGCAGCTTCCGCCGGATGGTCACAACCGGGCCGTTGAGCGCGAGGGGAGGAATGATGACGTTGATGCGGGAGCCGTCCGGAAGGCTGGCGTCGCACAGCGGGGTGGATTCGCTCACGGTCAGGTTCACGCTGCCCAGCATGCGCTCGATGACCGTCATGAGGTGATCCGTACCGGTGAACTGTACTTCGATGCGCTCCAGGCGCCCGCGGCGCTCAACGAACACCTCGGATGGGCCGTTGATCATGATCTCGCTGATTTCAGGATCCGCAAGCAACGGCTCAAGCAGGCCGAGCCCGACGATCTCTTCAAGGACTTCCGTAATGAGCTGCTCTTGCTCCGTTGGGCTCAACGCGGGGAGTGCGCGGCCATCATCCAGCAACACGCGTAACGCGCTGCGCGCCTGGATCAGGACGGCGTTCCGATCCGGATGGAGGTTCTGCCCTGCCCGGCCGTCATCCGGCAACACGTTGGCCAGGCGGAGCTTCAGCTTTCGCTTGAGCTGTTCATACGAGACTGAGGGGCTCATTCCGGGCCGCCTGTGACCGCGTTCGCTGACTGCCGTTTTAGGACCCACCTGCCCTCCACACCGCTCAAGACCCCGCCCTCAGCGGCGGATCCCCTGACGTTAGGACGTGGTCGCGCCGCCTCGTTCCACCCGCTCTCGGATCTCAAGCAAGAGGAGCACCAAGGCGCGCATGAGCCAGAGCGAGAAGAAGTACATGCCGGCGGCGACGAAGTTCAGCACCCCCACCACCCGAGCCGGCAACTGAAGCCCGCCGATGATCACGGGCTCTCCTCCGCCAATCACTAAGATGAATCCGGCGACGACCTGCAACACCAACGCCACCCACGCCAGCACCTTAAACACCGTTGCGCTGACTCGTAGGAACTTATGCGACTGCGCCATCGATGCCTCCTCCTACTGCTGTGAATGCGTCCTGCGTCTCCCCTGTTGGATGATGCTGGAATTACTTCCAGTATAACATACCCCGCTGGGGCATGGACGACTCACCAAGACAGACTCGCCAAGAACGCCACAAAAAAAAGACAAGGGAATTCGCCCTCCCTTGTCTTGTGCGTTCTGGATGACTTGCCAGTCCCACTGCCCCCTGCAGGTGACTCGTGACGTGACTGAATAAGCAGCCCCAACCGGATTTGAACCGGTGTCTTCAGGCTGAGAACCTGACGTCCTGGGCCGGGCTAGACGATGGGGCCCCGTCATCCCGCGACCCGGCCGAGTGCTGACTGACCGGAGCGGTGTTTGTTGTAGCACACCCCCGCTGTAACGTCAAGCGATTTCGAGAGTTCCGGTTAACGATGGTGAGACCACAACTGACGTCGAGCGGTGTCCGGCTTGCCCAGCAGATGGAATTCCTCGGGATGCTTCATGCGGCTGATCGCCGCCTCGTGGGAGATGACGCCCCGTTCGTAGAGCTCCTTGAGGCAGGCATCCATCGTGCACATCCCATGCGAGGCGCCGGTCTGGAGCGCCGTGGGGATCTGCTCGGTGGCATGCTCGCGGATGAGATTGCGCACGGCTGGGGTAGCGATCATGAGTTCGTACGCGAGCACCCGGCCCGGCTGATCGCAGCGCGGCAGGAGCTGCTGCGAGACCACCCCCTGCAAGCAATCCGCAAGCTGCACCTTGACTTCGTCCTGCCGGTGGGCCGGGAAAATATCGAGGATCCGATCGATCGTCTGCGCGGCGTCCGCGGTATGGAGCGTGGCCAGCACCAAATGGCCGGTCTCCGCGGCGGTAAGCGCGATGGCAATCGTCTCAAGGTCGCGCATCTCCGCCACGACGATCACGTTCGGGTCCTGGCGCAGGGCGTGCACCAAGGCGCTGGCAAACGACTTGGTGTCGGAATACACCTCCCGCTGCTTGATGATCGAGAGGCGGTTCTGGTGGACGTATTCGATGGGATCCTCAATGGTGACGATGTGGTAGCGGCGCTCGTGGTTGATGAGATCCACCATGGCCGCCAACGTCGTGGTCTTCCCCACCCCGGTGGGGCCGGTGATGAGCACCAGGCCGTTGGGCTTTCGGGAGAGTTCTGCGACGACGGGCGGCAGGCCGAGCTCTGACAAGGTCCGGATGCGCGAGGGCACCAGGCGAAACGCCGCCTCGACGCTGCCGCGCTGCAGGTGGACATTGATGCGGAACCGTCCCAGGCGCTGCACAGCGATCGAGATGTCCAGCTCAAGCTCCTGCTCAAACTGGGTTTTCTGCCGGTCGGTCAGGAGCGAGTAGACGAGCCGCTTGATGTCCGCGCGGGCGAGCGGAGCGAACGCCGTCGGCTGAAGGGCACCGTCGATGCGCAGCATCGGCGGGGTCCGCTCCGTCAAATGGATATCCGAGGCCCTCCGCCCGAAGGCGAGCTCGAAGAGCGCCCGCATGTCGGCGAGAGACGGCGTCGCCCCGTTCGTGTCGCAACGCGCGGGCTGAGCGCCGTCGGAGGCCGGCGACAGGAACGCGTCAGTACTGGACATCTCGGGTCGAGCGGATTTCGCGAACGGCCAATTGGAGTTCTTCCGGGTGATCGGCGTAGCGCAGCGCTTCCTCGAGCGCCACCTCGCCCTGCCGGTACCGCTGGTAGAGCGCTTGGGTGAATGTCTGCATCCCGTCCATCGCCCCGTCGTGGAGCGCCATCGGCAATTGTTCCGTCCGCCCCTCCCGGATGAGCTCCCGCACGGTCGGCGTCGAAACCAAAATCTCGCAGGCGGGGATCCGCCCCGATCCGTCGCGGCGCTGCAAGAGCCGCAGCGATACCACGCCGCGAAACACAAGGGAGAGCCGCAGGCGGATGAGGTGGTGCTGGTGCGGCGAAAAGAACGCGACCACGCGCTCAACGGTGGTAACCGCGTTGGTCGTGTGCACACAGCTGATGACGAGCTGCCCAGCTTCGGCGGCGAGCAATGCGGCCTCCATGGTTTCCCGATCGCGAATATCGCTGAGGAAGAGCACGTCCGGGCTCTGGCGCAGGACATTGCGC
>JACPXS010000096.1 GCA_016196415.1 Candidatus Omnitrophota bacterium | reverse complement strand
GCCTACCTTTCTATATTCCTGCTTTACCGCATTTTTTGTTGGCGTGGTGTTCATGAGTCACATCGATCTAATGCAGTTTTTGCGCCATACGAAAGAGGAAAGGCCACGACTTCAAACCCAGTGGTTTTTCATAGCAACTATCGTGGGATTCGCAGGCGGGACAACTTCTTTCTTGCCCGTATTTATGATTGATCTGTACCCTTACGGAAACTTTACCGTGCCGCTTTATGCCATCATTATGAGCTATGCGATTCTTCGTCATCGATTGCTTGATGTTGAAGTTATTATCAAGCGAACGGTTATATTTGCGGGGTTGGTGGGATCCGTCGTGGCGGTGGTGTCGCTGGTGGCGTTTGTGTCGCAGGATGTCTTGGCCCATGTGGTGCAGATTCCGCGGTGGCTCTCCAACATCTCCGCGGCCGCCCTCATCGCGGGGCTGTATGGCCCGCTGCGGAACGGGTTGGTGAATACGACCGACCGCTACCTCTTCCAGAAGCAGTACGACTACAAGGAGTTGCTGAAGACGTTCACGGATGAGGTGATGGTCATGGTGGACCTGAAGCAGTTGGTCCAGATGACGGTGACCACCCTCGCCGAGACGATCAAACTGGAGGGCTGCTCGCTGCTGTTGCTCAATAAGGAGAAGCGCCTCTATGAGCCGGCAGCCGCCCGGGGCGCCAACGGCCAGCCGCTCATCCTGCAGGAGTCGGAGCCCGTCATCACGTTCCTGCGCCAGACGCATGAGCCCATCGGGCAGGACGGCGCGTTAGGGAAGGTACACTTTCCCGAGGCGGTGACCAGTCGGCTCACGCAGCTCAATGCGCGGCTGTGCCTGCCGCTCTCCCTCCACGAGGAGCTCATCGGGGTGCTGTGCCTGGGGAAGAAGAAGTCGGATGAGGCCTTCACGCAGGATGACCTGGACATCCTGCTGCCGCTGGCGCGGACGCTGGCGATCGCCGTGAGCAACGCGCAGCTGGTCACCCAGCACGCCCAGTTCCTGACGGAGCTGCGCAAGGGCGAGCAGCAGAAGGCGGTGGCGACCCTCGCTGCCGGGCTGGCGCATGAGATCAAGAACCCCCTCGCCGCGATCAAGACCTTCACCGAGTGCCTCGACACCCGGTACGCCGACTCGGCGTTCCGGGCGAAGTTTCAGAAGATCGTAGGCGGGGAAGTGGAGCGGATCAACCTCATTGTCCAGCAACTGCTCGAATTCGCCAAGCCGATGCCGCCGAAGCTGATGCCCCTGGAGATTCCGCGCCTCGTGGATGAGACGCTGGAGTTCCTGACCAGCGAGCTGCTCAACCGCCATGTGGAGGTGATCCGCCGCTATGAGAGGCGGCCGCTGGTCCTGGGCGACCCCAAGCAGTTGAAACAGGTGTTCCTCAACCTCTTCCTCAACAGCCTCCAAGCGATGAACGGCCAGGGGCGCCTGGAGATTCGCAGCGCGATCCAGGGGGCCGAGCTGGCGGTGACCATTACCGACAGCGGCCCGGGGATTGCCCCGAAGGATCTGCCGCACATCTTCGAGCCGTTTTTCACCACCAAACCGACCGGCACCGGCCTGGGCCTGGCGGTTGTCCATGGGATCATCACGGAGCATGGCGGGCGGATCGCGGTGGCGAGTCAACCCGGGCAGGGGACCAGCGTCACCCTCTCTCTGCCGATTGCCGTATGACTCCGCTTGCGAGTTCTGGGCTACTGATTACACTCACCTGCTTCTCGCTTGCTGCCTTCATCTTTCTTCGGGCTCCGCGATCGCTCCTTAATCAACTGATGGTACGGTTTAACGTCTTTGTAGGGGTCTGGGGTCTGGGCACAATGTTCGCGGGCATGGCGAGGACGCCTGACGCGGCCATCTGGTCATGGCGGCTGGCTCATGTGGGTGGTTTCCCACTCGGTATGGCGTTCTACCATTTATCATGTGTGATGTCGGGCAGGGCTCGAAGACCGTCTGTGAAGACCGCCTACCTCTTTGCTCTCGCGGCTAGTCTCTTGAGTGTTACAGGGCTGGCGATGGCACACACTCAGTGGTTATTCGGGAGCCTGCACTATCACCGAGCGAACCTCCTCTATAGAGTGTTACTGATCATTTGGCTTGGCATCGTGATCTTGGGGCATCAGCGATTATTCTTGAGCTATCGCAGGGCTCACGGGATTGAGCGAAAGCGGCTTCAATGTGTTTTCTTCGCAATGGCCACAGGGTTTACGGGCGGAACTTCAGTGTTGCTGCCGATGGTGGGCATTGATCTCTACCCGTACGGGAATTTTTCAATCCCCATCTATTCACTGTTGGTCACGTATGGAATCTTGAAGCACGGCTTGACAGATACCCGCATCGTTTTTACGCGTGCAGGGTTGCTGTTAAGTACATACCTGGTCGTTCTTGGAGTGCCGTTTGTTTTGGGTTGGCGGGGTCATGCATGGCTTGAGGCTCGGCTGGGACGCGAATGGTGGCTGGTCCCGCTGGGGTTGTGCACGGCGTTGGCGACGGCCGGACCCTTCGCCTACGCGTACCTGAGGCGGCAGGCCGAGGCCAGGCTCCTCAAAGAACAGCGGCGCTACCAGCGGACGCTCCAGTTGGCGGCGCGGGGGATGACGCGGGTGCGCAACGTCACGAAGCTCGCAAACCTCATCACCCGGATCGTCAGCCGCACCGTCCGGGTCACGCATGCCTCGCTGCTCCTTTGGGATTCCGCGCACCAGGGCTACGTCCTTCGAGCAAGCCACGGGGTCAAACGGCTCGCCCTCCAGTCACGCTACGAGCTCGGGTCATCCCACGCCCTCATCCAGCGGCTCAAAGAGCACCGTAGGGTCATCGTCAGGGAAGACCTGGACGTGGAAGCGGGTGGCGCGGTCCGGGAAGAGCTCGAGCACCTCGAGGCGGAGCTCGCCATTCCCGGCCTGATCGAGGACCGGCTCATTGGGCTCTTGGTCCTTGGCTCCAAGCTCTCGGGGGCCGGCTATTCGGCCGATGACCTCCACGCCTTCGCCACGCTGGCCAACGAGGCCGCGATGGCGGTGGAAAACGCGATGTCCTACGAGGAGCTCCTGAAGGTCAACGAGCAGTTGAAGGTGGCCTCCGAGCGGCTGCTGATTCAGGAGCGATTGGCGGCGGCCGGTCGGTTTGCGGCCGGGATGGCTCACGAAATCAAAAACCCCCTCTCAGCGATCAAGACCTTCGCCCAATACCTGCCGGAGAAGTACGCGGATCCGGCCTTCCGGAAGAAGTTCTTCCGCCTCGTCCAGGCTGAGATTGATCGGATCAACACGCTCGTCAAGGAACTGTCAGACTTCGCGAAGCCGGCACCCCTCCAGCTTCAGTCGGTGCAGCTTACCCAGCTCGTGGAGGATACGCTCTCGCTCCTTTCCGATCAATGCCTGAAGCAGGGGGTGGAGGTGCAAAAGTTCTTTGGAGAGAATGGGGTAACCGTCCAGGCAGATCCGCAGCAGCTCAAGCAGGTGATCCTCAACCTGTTCCTGAACAGCCTGGAGGCGATGGACCGGGGCGGTCGGCTTGAGGTGTCGACACAGGCCGACGCGATCCGCCTTCTGCTGTGGGTGACGGATACCGGCTGTGGGATTGCTCAGGAGTTCCAGCGGCAGGTCTGGGATCCCTTTTTCACGACCAAGGAACGGGGCATGGGCCTGGGGCTCGCCATCGTGAAGGGGATCGTAGAGCGCCATGGAGGCCAGATTGAGATTTCCAGCACGCCGGGGAAGGGCACGACGGTTGAACTGTCTCTCCCGCTTGTTGTTTCCTAGTTTTTGATCCTGCCGATTGCTCTGTCGAAAACCAGCTCGCTGGATCCTCGCCCAGCGACTATCGCGCTGGTGCTGCGGGCGGACATGGGGACCCCGGCTCCGCGTCACCCGCTGCTACGCAGCAGCTTTTCGACAGAGCACCTGCCGGTTTGTTTGCTTCAAATTCTGCTTGACACTGTTCCGATGAGTTGTTATATAATAACGAACAATAACTGTTAACGGTTGTGAGGTCAGGCATCCATGGATCCGACCAACACCGATATCCTCACGCTCCAGGAACTTCACGGCTACCTCAAGATTCCCAAGCCCACCCTCTACGTCTTAGCGCAAAGCGGGCGCATCCCAGCCGCTAAGGTCGGAAAACACTGGCGCTTCCGCCGCGCGGAGATCGACCAGTGGCTCAAAGCCCAGCAGTGGAACCGACCCCTCACCCGGCGCAGCCGCAAGAGGAAAGCCGCTTATGCCAACCAATAACCGTGTGGCGATCACCGGCTTAGGCGTGATCACCGCCATCGGAGCGGGGAAGGACGCGTTCTGGGAATCGCTTCGGGTTGGCCGCTGCGGGATCAAGCGAGTGAACAAGTTCGACCCCTCCCCCTATCCCACCCAGTTTGCCGCCCAGCTTAACGGCTTTGATTTCAGCGCCTACATCGACCCCAAGTGGTCCCGCCGGATGGACTTGACCTCCCAGATGGCCGTCTCAGCCGCCAAGATGGCGGTGAAGGACGCCGCGATTGATTTGGATCAAGAAGACCGGGAGCGGATCGGGGTGGTGGTGGGGACTGCGATGGCCGGGCACGCCTTCATCTTAGAGCAGCACGATGTCTATAAAGAGAAGGGGCCCATGCGCATCAACCCCTTTACCGCCCTCACCGTGTTTCCGGATGCGCCGGCCAGCTTCATTTCCATCGAGCTTGGGCTCTATGGGCCAAGCTTCTCCCTGGCGACCGCCTGTTCATCCGCGTTGGATGCGGTGGGCTATGCCTTTAATGCCATCCGCAAAGGCGAGCTGGATGTCATCTTGATGGGGGGCGCCGAGGCCACGGTGTTTCCCCAGGCGTTTTCCGCCTTCTGCATGCTGCGGGCGATGTCGCAGCGCAACGACGATCCGGAACGCGCCTCGCGGCCCTTTGATAAAGAACGGGACGGCTTTGTCCTCGGGGAAGGCGCGGGGATGCTCGTCTTAGAGGATCTGGAGCACGCCAAGCGGCACGGGGCGCACATCTACGCCAAGATCACCGGGTTTGGGATGACGTGCGATGCCTATCATATGACGGCGCCGGAGCCGTCAGGCCGACAGGCGGTCCGGGCCATCCAGATTGCGCTGAGCGATGCCGGCGTCAAGCCCACCGAGATCAACTACATCAACGCGCACGGCACCTCCACCCCGCTCAATGACAAGACCGAAACGTTCGTCATCAAACAGGTCTTCGGCCAGCACGCCTACCGGGTTCCGGTCTCGGCGACGAAATCGATGATCGGGCACCTGATCGGCGCCGCGGGGGCGGTCGAGCTCATCGCGACCGCGCTGGCCCTGGAGCACCAGGTGATCCCCCCGACGATCAACTACGAAATCCCGGATCCGGAATGCGACCTGGACTACGTGCCCAACGTGGCGCGCAAGGCGACGATCGACATCGCGCTCAAGAACTCCTTCGGCTTCGGGGGGAAAAATTCGGCGCTGGTGATCAAGAAATACGAGGGAAAATAAGCACCACATCCCACGCTCCAAACAATGACCAATGACCATAGCTCCAATATCCAAACAAAAATCCCCGCGCTGACGAGGGGCAAGTACTTCGACCTTGAAGATCGGACGTTGGAATTCGCGAGGCGCGTCATACGCACGTGCAAGCGAATTCCCCCGAATGCAATCAACCGCGAACTCGTGAGTCAGTTAGTTCGGTCGTGCGGCTCAGTTGGTGCGAATTACCGTGAGGCGAATGAAGCGCTGAGCAAAAAAGACTTCGGCTACAGAATCAAAATCGCACGGAAAGAAGCAAAAGAAGCTCACTTTTGGCTTCAGCTCTTGGAGGAGGCCCAGCCGGCTTTAGACGGCGAGACGCAGCAGTTACAACGAGAAGCGATCGAGTTGAGAAAAATTCTTTCCTCGATCGCGGAAAAAGTGAGCTAGTTTGGTGATTCGGTACTTTGGTGCTTGGAATTTATTTGGAGTGTGGAATTTGGTGCTTGGGGTTTGGGTGTAAGTAGATGGCCGCAAAGTGCCCGCTGTTTCGCAATGGCAAGGTGCTCTGCCGAATCAAGCCGGAGAGCCAGCACCGCTGGGTGGGCACCGAGCGGACGTGGTACATCCGCAACTACTGCGAGGCGGACTACTACGTGGACTGCGAGGACTTCGAGGCGTATCTCGAACAGCAGGCCATCGTGAAGGGCAAGATCCTCGTGGTGGATGATGAGACGACGATGCTCGAAACGCTCAGCAGCTTCTTCGGCAATCGCGGCTATCAGCTCATGACGGCCGCCTCCGGAGAAGCCGCGCTGAAGCTGCTGGCCGAGGAGCAACCGGCGCTTGCGCTGATCGACATCAAGCTCCCCGGCATCAACGGGATCGAGCTGCTCAAGATCATCAAGCGGGACCATCCGGCCGTGAAGACCTTCGTGATCACCGCCTTCGATGAAGAGAACAAAAAGACGGTGGAAGCCATCGGGATCGACGCCTTCTTTGCCAAACCGATTGGCCTCGATGCGCTGAAGAAAAAGGTCGTCGAGGTGCTCTCCGACTCCGAGCGCCGCATGAAGACGCTCCTCAAAAGCCGCGTGCTGGAGGGGGTCCCGAAGGCCAAGCTGCTCTTCGTCCTTGAGGTGCTCCCCAACGAAGAAGACCGCCTGAGTTCGTACTTGCGCGAGTGCTTCCTGGATGAGCATCGCTGCGGCGGATCCTACCAGGTGGAATTCGCCTACTCCATTAACGAGGTCCTGCAGAAGCTGATGACCTTCAGACCGGACCTCGTCCTCATCAACTTCGACTCCCTCTACCAAATCCACTGCGGGCAACTGGCGTCGCGGATCGTCGACTCTCCCTACCGCCCCAAGGAAGTCATCGTCTACGGCCTGAACCTCGAGGCGGCCGACAAGCAGACGATCGAGCAGCTCGGCATCCAATACGTCGATCAGCGCCGCTCCTTCGCCAAACTCGTGACGACGGTGAAGCAAACGGCGCTTCGCAACAACCTCCGAATGGCTGGGTAGATCCAGGGTTGACCGTGCAGGGGTGATCGCTGAACGAAGAGATG
>JACPXS010000007.1 GCA_016196415.1 Candidatus Omnitrophota bacterium | reverse complement strand
GTTGACGATGAGCGTGCCGGCAATTGAGTCCCGGCGGATCTGGTACTGGAACTCCGCAAGGCCGGACTCGGGATCGCTGGCGCTCCAACTCGCATGGAGGCTGGTGGAGGTTCCGGTATAGGCGCCGTCATCCGTGACGGTTGGTGTTGCGGGAGCTGTCTTGTCCACGAGGATCCCATCGGATGTGGCCGAGTAGGCGCCCCACAGACCCGCCCCGTTCTTGGCCCGGACCTGATAGAAGTAGCGGCTGGCCTGCTGACGGTTGGTGACGGCGAAGCTCCGGGTCGTCGAGGTATTCGTAAGGGTCGTCCAAGCGCCTGACGTCCCCACGCGCTCCTGGAGCTCGTAGGCGACCACCCCGGTTTCGGCGTCCGCGGCGGCGGGCCAGTAGACGGGGTAGGCGCCGTCCGAGTCGTAGTCCAGATCGGCGGTTGAGCCTTCGGTGGGTGCGCCAGGTACCGAGGGGGCGGTCGTATCCACCGTGATGCCGTTGGAGTAGCCGATGAACGACCAGAGCCCGGCGCCGTTGCGGGCCTTGACCGCGAAGAAATACTTCTTGCCGTTAGGCAGGTTCAGGCCGGTCCGGGTGACACTCGTCGATGTCCTTGTAGACGTCCAGTCCGCGATGATGGCGCCCGTGGTCGCATCCTGCCGGATCTGGTACTGGTACTCCACGACGCCGGATTCCGGATCAGTGGACGTCGTCCAGGTCGCATGGAGGCTAGTGGCGAGCGCTGTGTAGGTGCCGTCATCCGTGACGAGGGGTTTGGTGGGGCGAGTGGTATCAGCAGCGAGGGCGACGGCGGCGTTCAGCAGAGAAGCAAACGCCACCGCACCCACGAGGACGAAGACCTGGCTCACGCGATGTCGCATGCGGATGAAAAGAGACGGCCAGGCATGCCTCTTTCGGCAGCCTGGCCGTCTGGTCTAGACCCAGCGCTTTGCGACTCCGCCTCCCGGCGAAGGTGCCCTTCTCGAGAGTTACAGGAGGAATAAGTCTCCCTTATTTTGCCTCCGGTCGACGTCATTCGTCAAGAGGCAGAAAAGTATGCAAGCCTGGCAAATATTGAGTCCTGTTAAGCCTGTCGGTTTCCCTGACCGTCCCTCCAGAGACGGAGGAGTGGGCGCCCGGCCAAGCCGCTATGGCCGCTTCGGAGCCTCCTCACGGATTTCCCCCACAATTTCTTCCAGGAGATCCTCAATAGTCACCAAGCCGATCGTCGAGTCTCGGCCATCCTGGACAATCGCAATTTGGATTTTTTCCCGCTGGAACTCGCTCAACAGTTCGGCCACTCGCTTGGTGCCCTGCACAAACGCCACGGGACGGATGAGGTCCGAGAGCACAAACAACCCGCCGTGACGCATCATCGCCAGGATGTCCCTGGCGTAAATGACTCCCGCGACATGATCCACGGAGCCGCGATAGACGGGGATGCGCGAATGCCCCTCTTCAATGAGGACGTCGACCGCCTCCTCGGGCTTCGCATTCAAGTCCATGCCGACGATCTGCTCGCGAGGCACCATCACCTCCTGCACCACCGAATCGCTGAACTCGAAGATCCGGTGGAGCATGCGCAGCTCATCCTCCGCCAACACGCCGGCTTCCCGCCCCATCTGGATCATGACCTTAATCTCCTCCTCCGTCACCAGAGGCGAGCGGCGCTTGGTGGGAATCCGGAACAGCCCAAGGAGCCATCGGCCGGCCCAGGTCACGAATGAGGCGACCGGGTACAGCAGCACCATGAGCCCCTGCAGCGGGCGCGCCACCGCAAACGCCACGGCTTCAGCGTGCGTGACGCCAAAGATTTTCGGCGTGACTTCTCCCACGAGCAACAGCGTCACGGTAATCACGACGGTGGCAACGGCGAGCCCTTCCCGCGGACCGAGCAGCGCGACAAACATCCATGACCCGATCGCGGAAATCGCGACGTTCACCAGGTTGTTGATGATCAACAAGGTGCCGATGACGCGATCCAAATGGGTCAGCAGGTTGAATGTCAGCCGTGCGCTGCGGTTGCCCTGCTCGATCAGGTGGCGCAAGCGGACTTTGTTGATGGAGAGGATGGCCGCCTCGGTGGCGGAACACGAGGCGGAGAGGACGAGGAGGACGGCGATGACAATCAGGATCGGAAGCGTGACACCCATTTACGTTTTGCGGCGGTACACGCGGTGCCGAAGGAGATACCGCTCGACCGAGGACGGGACCAGATACCGAATGGAGCGGCCGGATCGTGCGCGCGAGCGGATGTCTGAGGAGGCGATCTCAACTTGCGGCATCGAAAGCCATCGGATCCCTCGCTCGGCGTTGGGCAGTGAACCCCTGCGGCCATGGCCGTGGCCTGTGTTGGAGGGTCGCGCGCCCGGCCGGCGCGCCGCCACGATGGTGCAGAGCCGCTTCAACTCGTTCCAGCCCACCCAGGGGACAGCCAGCATGTCCTGCCCGATCAACAAAAAAAGCTCGGCCGTGGGGAGCCGGCGGTTCAGGATCCTGACGGTCTCAATCGAGTACGAAGGCCCTGGCCGCTTCAACTCGATCTCCGTTGTGGCAAACGCCGGCTGATCCCGAATCGCCAGCTGGATGAGCTTCAAGCGAATCGCACCCGGCAGCAGCCCGATCCCGCGCTTGTGCGGAGGTTGGTTGACGGGAATGAACAGGACGCGGTCAAGCGCCAGTGTCTCGCGCGCCGTCTCAGCCAGGAGCAAATGCCCCACGTGAATGGGATTGAAGCTCCCTCCGAAGAGTCCGATCTTCACCGAGTGTTTCATGTGCGATGTTTCATGGTTCATGTTCGGTGGGCGGCGTTCGGGGCGTGCTGTCCTACTCCCGCAGCTGCCCGCTCCCAACGACGATGTATTTGTATGTCGTCAACTCCTCAAGCCCCATCGGGCCCCGCGCGTGGAGCCGGTCGGTGCTGATCCCAATCTCCGCGCCTAGGCCGAATTGAAAACCATCTGTCAACCGGGTCGAGGCGTTCACATACACGGCGGCGGAGTCCACCTCCTGGGTGAACCGCCGCGCGTGCGCGTCGTCCCTCGTCACGATCGCGTCCGAATGCGCCGACCCGTACCGGCTAATATGCTCAACCGCTTCATCCAAGGAGCGCACGACCTTGACGGAGAGGATCAAATCGAGGTACTCGGTGGACCAATCGTCCTCCGTGGCCTCCTTCAGGCCTGGGACTATCGCCCGCGTCGCTTCGCAACCTCGAATCTCAACATGCGATTGCTGGAGCTCCCGAATCACGTCCGGCAAAAAAACGGGCGCGATGCGCTCATGCACCAACAGCGTCTCCATCGCATTGCAGGTGGCCGGGCGCTGGCACTTGGCATTGACCACGATGGCTCTCGCCATCGCCGCATCGGCCGCCTCATCCACGTACACATGGCAGACTCCCTTGGCATGCTTGATCACCGGGATTCGAGACTGCTCGACAATTTTTCGGATCAGCGCCTCCCCACCCCGCGGGATGATCACATCGATATCCTGATCCCGCTGCAGCATGACATCCACGCCGGCCCGATCGGCAACCGGAATCGTGCTGACGGCCGCTTCAGGAAGGCCAGCTATGATGAGCGCCTCGCGGAGGGCGCGGCAAATCGTTTCATTGGAATGGAACGACTCCGCCCCGCCCCGGAGCACCACCGCGTTTCCGCTCTTGACGCACAGCGAGGCGCACTCGCTGGTCACGTTCGGCCGTGACTCGTAGATGATCCCGATGACCCCGAGCGGCACGCGGACCTTCCGGATCTCCAAGCCGTTGGGCCGCCGCCAGGCGCGGATCACGTCGCCGACGGGATCGGGAAGGTTCCTCACCGATTCGATCGATTGGATCATCTCATCCAGACGTTGCGGCGTCAGCGTCAACCGGTCGATCAGGGCGACGGACAGCCCTTGGGCGCGAGCCGCGCTCACATCCTCGGCGTTGGCCGCAAGCACCGCATCACGGCTCGCCTGAAGCCTGGAGGCCATCACGCGCAAGGCCTTGTTCTTCTCCTGGGTGGACGCGCGCGCCAACCGGCGGGCGGCGGGCCTGGCGGCCTGGATGACGCGAATCACCGCCTTGCGCAACGACCGAGCGAGCGGGCCGCTCAATCGTTGATCCTTCCGGTGCGATGGTTCGGCCATCTCGGCTTCTCACTGTTCGCTGAAACGCCCGAGTCGACGGGGCGAGCTCATCAAGTGTGACGGAGATCCCGCGCAAGCACCAGGTGGTCGCGATGAATGACCTCTCGGATCCGGGCGTGACCCAGCACGCGAGCGGCCTCGGCGCTGTTCATGCCCCGTACCCGCGCCAGCTCCGATGAGGAGAAGTTGCAGATTCCCCGCGCCAGCTCCGCTCCCGCCTCATCCGTCACCTCGACAAACGCCCCCCCTTCAAAACAGCCTTTCACTTCGAGAATGCCAGACGCCAGCAGGCTCTTGCCCCGCTCGAGCAACGCCTCGATCGCCCCGGCATCCACGATGAGCGTCCCGTTCGGCTGGCGCAGCGCAAAGGCGATCCACCACTTCTTCGATGTGAGGCGGTTGCGAGGCGGCACAAACAACGTGCCGACCGAGTGGCCCGAGAGGAGATCGGTGAGCACGGCCTGACGAAACCCGTTGGCGATCACCATGGGAATCCCGCTATCACCAGCAGCTGCGCATCCACCGCCGAGGCGACCAACGCGGCCAAGCGGTCGTTATCGCCGAACGTGATCTCATCCACCGCCACCGTATCGTTCTCGTTGATGACGGGCACCACGCGACGGTGGAGCAAGGTCAGCAACGTTTGTTTGGCGTTCCGAAACCGCCTCCGGTCGGAGAGATCCTCTTGGGTCAGCAACACCTGCGCGGTGAGCAGGCCGCGCTGAGCAAAGAGCCGGGTGTAGCGATGCATCAGCTCTCCCTGGCCGATGGCCGCGCAGGCTTGTTGCTGCGCAAGGGCGGCAGGTCGTCGCGCCAATCCCAGCTTCGCCATACCGCAGGCAATCGCCCCGGAGGTGACCAGCAACAGCTGCCGGTCGTTCTCGCTGCAGCGCGCCACCTGCTCCACCAACGATTCGATTCGTTCGGGCACCAGGCGGCCCTGCTCATCGGTTAAGACGCTGCTGCCGATTTTCACGACGACTCGATGAATGGCACGAGGTTGCTCGCTCATCAGAAGAGATCCCGCTCTCGTGTTCGCCAAACAGGCTAACGCGCCGACTCGCCAATCGAACCCAGGGCCTTCCAGACCGCCTCTAACAACGCCGGGATGCCGGCCCCGGTTGCGCAGGAAATCGGCCACACCGGTCGCTGCACCGCATGGGTAAACGCGTCCAGGCGCGCGCGGGCTTCCGGGAGATCCAGTTTGTTGGCGACAATCAGTTGGGGCCGCTGCCCAAGGGTCAGGCGATACTCGGTCAGTTCATGGTTGAGTTGGTGGAACGCCGCCTCAGGATCGCGGCCATCCACCGCCGCCAGATCAACCACATGGAGCAACATCCTGGTCCGCTCGATATGTCGGAGAAATTGTATCCCCAGTCCCTTTCCCTGGTGGGCCCCTTCAATCAGCCCAGGAATATCGCAGGCGATGAACGATCCGCGCCCCTCGACGTTCACCACTCCCAGCACCGGGTAGCGGGTCGTGAACGGATAGGCGCCGATTTTGGGATGCGCGGTCGAGATCCTGGCAAGCAGCGAGGACTTTCCGGCATTGGGAAACCCGACAAGACCGACATCGGCGACCAGCTTCAGCTCGAGGATCAGCTGACGCTGCTCTCCGGGGCTCCCGGGCTTGGCCTCGGCAGCACCCCTCAATTCCGCTCGGGACCCGGCTCTGCCTCGCACCGAGTGCCGTGCTCCCTCGGGCCGAGGCCCTTCGGGACGAGGTCGGCACGAGGTGAGCGAAGCCGATCGGGTCGCATTTCCCACTCCTCCACGACCGCCTCGAGCCGCAATCACCTGCTCGCCGGATCGGGCGAGATCCCACAAGACG
>JACPXS010000107.1 GCA_016196415.1 Candidatus Omnitrophota bacterium | reverse complement strand
GGTCCTCGTCGGCGTCGGAAGTTCTGTGCCGCACGCAGGCGCTGGAAATCGTTCGCCCACGTCACCGGAGGACCGACGCTGCTGCAATCGGTCACCGACGGTTAAGTTCATGGCTATGAACCTTACGCTCCCCTGTTTGGAATTTGGTGCTTGGTGCTTAGCTGGTGATTGGGATTTGGTCATTGGTAATTTCGTGCCTCCCCGCGCTAGTCGCCGGGCTTGAGCAGCGGTTTCGCGAAGAGGGTGTCGCCCTTGCGGATTTCCTGCACGGGATTCATCCGGTGCGTGATGTGCCCGACGGCGAAGCCGGAGCTGTCGAGTTCGGTCAGCTCAATCGTCACCACCGGATCGTCCTGATTCGCCAAGACGAGCTTGGTGCCGTTGCGCGCCCAGTCAATGCCCTTGACGGACAGGACGAGAAAGTCCAGCTCTTCGTTGACCTGGTAAATTTTCACGGGCTGGCCCTTTCCACCGGCGGCCTGCGCGATCATCCCGGCGGAGGCGATCGTCGCCGCGCTCGCGTCCGGCTGCGCGGCGCTTGAGGGCCGCACGATCACGCCGGGAGAAGAAACCGACGCCTTGGGCGGCGTCTCCAGCAGGCGGATCACCGACTCCGTCTGCTTGAGCTGCGTGTCGCGCTCGGCCGCCTGTCGGCCCATCTGTCCCTTCAGCGCCTCGTACGCCTTGAGGTCGGAGTCGTGGGCCGATCGCTCGGACCCGAGCTCTTCCCGCAGCTTCCCCTCCGACGAGCGCAGCTCGCGCAGTTCTCGCTGGAGGCTCTCCACACGCCACTCAAGCGACTGGCGGTCCATGCCGGCCTGTTGATCCCGGCTCTTGTTGTCCGTGTCGGCGCGCTGCAGCAAGTTGCGGTTGCGCTGCACTTCCTCGTCGAGCGACTGCACCTGGCCTTTGAGCTTGCTCACCTCCGCCTCGCGCTCGGCCAGCGCCGCCTTCAACTTGTCAGAGTCCTCCTTCATGTCTTGGAAGCCCTGCAGCTCCTCGGACAGGTGGACGTGCGCCTGCTTGGCGATCCGGAGTTGTTCCTGGATATTGTCGCGGTCCTGCTGCGTTTCGGCTAGGCTCTTGCCGACGGTCTGCAGCTGGCCCTCCTTCTCGGCCAGCCCCTTCTCCACCTCGACCATCCGCTCCTTCGTCGAGACTTGGCTCACGCCCAGATCGCGCAGCTGCTTCTGCGCATCGGCGAGCTTGGTCTCCTGCTCCTTCAGATCCTGCTTCAACGCCGTGTTGAGCTCTTCCGAATGGGTCAGCTTGGCTTGCAGATCCTTCTCGGACGCCTGGGAAGCCCCCAGATTCTCTTTCAAATCAATCACGGCTTTCCGCTGCTCTTCGAGGTCGGTGAGCTGGCTCGCCACGGTCTTGTACCGCTCCGCCAGACGGGCCCGCTCCTCGTCGAGCTTTTGGAGCTGCTCTTCGCGCTCGCGAACGCGCGCTTTGGCGTCGGCCACCTGCTGCTGCAGAGCGGCGTTGAGCTCTTCCGAACGGGTCAGCTTGGGTTGCAGATCCTTCTCGGATGCCTGGGAAGCCCCCAGCTGCGCTTTCAAATCGATCACGGTTTTCCGCTGCTCTTCGAGGTCGGTGAGCTGGCCCGCCACGGTCTTGTACTGCTCCGCCAGACGGGCCCGCTCCTCGTCGAGCTTTTGGAGCTGCTCTTCGCGCTCGCGAACGCGCGCTTTGGCGTCGGCCACCTGCTGCTGCAGGGCGGCGTTGGCCTTCTGCGATTCGGCCAGCTCCTGCTCGAGCTTCTGATGCGACGCCTGCGCCCCGTGCAGGCGATCTTCAACGTCCTCCCGCGAGACGGTCGCCGTCTTCAATTCGGCCTGAAGTTTGTCCTGCGCGGCCTGGCCGGCGACGAGTTGCTGATTGAGGGTCGTCTCCTTCTGCTGCGCCTGGACCAACTTGGCCTTGGTCGCTTCCAGCTCCGTCTTCAGCTGGCCGCTCTCGGAGGCCAACTGCTCCGCCTGCTGCTGCAGCGACGCGACGCTCTTGCGAAGCTGCTCGCTTTCGTTACGCTTGACCCGCAGATCGCTCGCTTCCTCCTTGAGGCCCGTCAGCGTGGTCTGGGCCTGCGCGAGCCGATCCTCCGCCGACTTCTTCTCCGCCTCGAGCGCCTTCAGCTCCTGCGCCTTCTGATCGAGTTTTTTCTCCGCCTTGGCCAACTGACGGCCGGCCTCCTCCGCCTGGTCGGTGAGCCGCTCCGCGTTTCGTTGGGCCTGATCCGTCGCCGCCTTCAGCTCGTCGCGCAGTTGCGTGATCGTCTCCTGGTCGGCCTGCTGATCTTTCGTGAGCTTCGTGAGCTGCTGCTCCGCCGTCGTCAGCACCGCCTTCAGCCGCTGGCTCTCCTGCTGCTGGGCTTCCAACGCGGTGGAGAGCTGACCTAGGACCCCGCCGCCTTGGGCAGCTTGGGTCTGCGAGCTCTTGAGCAGCTCGAGCAGTTGCTTGGCCTGACCGTGCTGGGGATTCTGCTCCAACGCCTGCTTCAGTTGGACGCTCGCCGCCTCGTAATCGCCCGCGAGATACGCTCGCAAGCCACGGGCATAGGCCTCATCCGCGGCGTCCGCCCAGACCGACAGCGGTATGGCGCAGACAAGCGCCGCCAACCCGATCCCCCGCACGCTTCGTGTCATGCACCCCCCTTATCACACGGTAGACAAGAGCGACAGAAATTTTGGATTTTGGATTTTCGATTTTAGATTAGCGGCGATCGCGAGGGTGTCACGCCTTCCAATCCAAAATCCAAAATCTAAAATCCAAAATGACATGCTACCTTGACTCTCGACGGAACCAACCCTTGCGCGGCTTCTTCGACGGCTCATTCTTGTTGGCGCTGGGCGCGGCCGGTGGTTGGGCCTGCGGCTGCCCGGCGCCGGGTGCTGGTTCGGCCGCCTTGACGCTCGCCGGAGGCGCGGCGGTCGAGCCGGCCGCCGAAGAGGCGGAGGACTGATCGGCTGCGGGCTGCGACGCCTGTGCCGGCTGTCCCTCGAACACATAGTCCTCGGAGGAGCCTTCCACCGGATACTTGCTGAGGCTGCCGATCATCTTCTCGCCGTGCAGCTCAGCCCGCCACAGGACCACCCCGTCGTCCTGGCTGGTCTGCATCGTCTCCCACACCGGCACCCCGCTGTCGGCGACCGAGATCGTAAACGCCGAGGCGACGTAGCCGCGGTCGCTCAGGCGCTTGGAACTGATCGTGCCGCGCTCGAAGCTCAAGACGTCGTTGATCGGCGCCGGTTGGCCTTCGCCGAACATCGCCCGCAGATCAATCGCCCACTGCGTCCCGTTGAGCTTCGCCGCCACCTCGGCTTCCGTTGGTCGCGGCCCGGCCGGCTCGGTTGCTGCCGGTTCCTCGACTTTGGCCGACGGCTGCGCCGCGGATGGCCCACCCGCTCCTGCGCGCCCGGCCGGCTCCTGAGCTGCCGCAGTCGCCATCCCAATCATCACCAGAACGCAACAGCCTAGCAGGGTGCTGAACAACTCCCTCGTTCGAGGTTCGAGGTTCGAGGTTCGAGGAGGCCAGATTCGCCAGCGTCGAGACAGTGTCTTTCCCTCGAACCTCCAACCTCGAACCTTGAACCAAATCGGGGGGTTTTCCGTAGCCGCTACTCCAGGTTATCTTTCGCGTCCCACGCCTGCGAGGTGGCGATGTACTTTTTCACCCAGCTCGCGTCACGCGAATGAGGGCTGATCGCGAGAAATTTCCGGAAATAGGTAACCGCTTGTTCCTGATCCGGCAGGTGCTCCGCGTAAATCACGCCCAGGTTGTAGTAGGCCTCGGAGTCATCCGGCCGCATCTCCAGCACCTTCCGAAACTCCGCCGCCGCCTGGTAAAACTGCTTGTTCTTCGAGAACAGCACGCCCAGGTTGTAGTGCATGTCCGCCGTCTCCTTCAAGAGCCGCTGATGCTGCTGGGCGAGCCTGGTGACGTCGGTCGGCATCTGGTCGGCCCGGTGTTCCAGTGTTTTGTTCTTGGCCATCAGCGCCGTGTAATGCTCCTGCAGGTCGTCGTATTGCGACTGCAGCTTCGCGAGCTTCTCCTGGGCCTTCACGTCGACGGATCGACGTTCCTTGAGCCGTTCCTGCGCCTCCTGCAACGCTTGCGCGCTCTTGCGGAGCTCCTGCTTTTCCTTGGCCAGCTCATCCTTCAACCGCTTCGCCTCGGCCTCGCCCTTGCGGTCGGGCTTGGTCGCCTTGGCCTGGACTGGATGCTGGTCAGGTTGACGCAACTTTCCAAGCTCAGCCTCCAGCAACTCCCGTTCCTTGGCGGCATCCTCATACAGCCGCCGCAGCTCGTCTCGCTCCTCCTCCAGAGGCGCCAAGTGACCCTTCATCTCCCGATGCTCCTGGGCCGTCTGTTTCAGCACGCGCTCAAAAAGATTACGCTCCTGCGTCGCCTCGTCCTTCTGTTCTCGGGCCATTTTCAGCTGCGCGAGCACGTTGTCGCGGTCGACGGTCAGATTCTTCACGTCCGCCTGAGACTTCTCCTGATCCGCCTGCGCCGCCCGGAGCTTCTGCTCGAGCTCCTCGCTACGACGCACCAGCTCCAGGCTCCCCGCCTTGACGCGGCGCAGGGCAGCGAAGTATCGATAGGCCTGGGCTGCGACCGCAAGGTTGGCGCCGAGGATCAGGACCACCGCCAACAGGCCCAACAGCGCGCGCCGCGACAGCCCCGGCATCAGGGTGGGGCCTGCGCCTTGGCGGCCGGCTGTCCTGACGACTGACCGGACTCGGGAGTCACCAACGGCTCGTATGACCGATACGGCTTGATCGAGCCGCCGAAGCGCTCCTCCTGCCCGGTTACAAGCGCATCGCCGCCGACGACATGCGGCGTGATGAAGACGACCAGCTCCGTCGTCTCGCTGTCCTCGTCGCGCTGCTTGAACACCTTGCCGAGGATGGGCACCCGGCCGATCCCTGGGATCTGATCGTTGGACTGCTTCTGCTCGTTCTTTCGCAGGCCGCCGATGATCACCGTCGTGCCGTCCTTCACCAGCACGTTCGTCTCGGCCGTCGAGGTGTCCACGATCGGGATCTGGTTCTTGCTGGGCGTGGTCAGCGTCCGGACGACGCTCGAGATCTCCGGCTTGATCTTCATGCTGATGTAGCCGTCGTCGCTGATCGTCAGCGGCGTGACCAGCAGCTGGATGCCGACGTCGAGGAACTGCACCTCTTCAGCGGTCGTGGTGGTGGTCTGCCCGGCGGTCGTCGTGGTGGTGACGTAGGCCTCGCGGGTGCCGAGGTGAATGCGGGCCTCCTGCCGTTCCGTCACCATGATCCGCGGGTTGGAGATGATCTTGGTCTGGCCGAGCGTTTCAAGAAACCGGAATAGCTCGTAGCCGTCGCGGGCGACCGTGCCGAAGGCCAGATCCCCCAACACCAAGTCCTCCCCCAGCTGATTCCTGCTCAGGCGGGTCCCCAGGTTGATATTCGGAATCCTGATCTTGCTCACCGCCACCGTTTCCGTCGGAGCGGTCCCGGTCGTCGTTCTGCGGAAATCCCCCACGCGGTCGATACCGTGAAACTTCAGATTCGAAAAGACGCTGTTCCAGTCGATGCCGCTGTCGAGGTTCTTGGTGAGTGAAACCTTCACGATGCGGGAGTCGATGAGCACCTCCCGCGTTTTGCGGTCCAGCGCGGCGACGAGCATCTCGACGTCGTGCATCCGGTTGGTGAGCGTCTTGACGATCACCTGGTTGCTGCGCTCGTCGGCCTTCACGAAGCCCAGCTTGTTGAGCTCGATCTGATCCTTCAGCCGCTCCTCGACGTCCTTGGCCTTGGCGTAGCGCAGGTCGAAGACGCGGGTCGTCCCGCCCTGCTCGAGCGTCGCCAGCGCCTCCTCCATCACCCTGAGCTTCTCGGGCGTTTCCATGACCAAGACGGTGCCGGAGTCCTCGTCGACCAACAGCCGGCCGACCTCGCTCTTGAGCGTGTCGAGGAGGTTGAAGGCCTGTTGCGGGATGGCGTACTGCAGCCGAAATGTGCGCACTGCGCGCAGGTCCGCGAACTTGTGGCCGTACAGGGCGCGATACTCCGCTTCCGTCATGATGTTGTACACCTCGCCCTGCTTGTCGTAGGCCAGCTCGTTGCTGCGCAGGATCAAGTCAAAGACATCGCGGATCGGCACATCGGTCAGGAAGAGGTTGACCCGTCCTGTCACGTTCTTGCTGATGGCGATGTTGAGCCCGCCCTTGGTGGCGAGGTACTTGAGCGCGTCCGTCGCTTCCGTCGAGCGCAGGTCCAAGGAGACCAGCTCGTCCATGCCGCGAGGGGGGCCGGCGGCCTGATCAGGCAGCCGTGTCGACTCGGTGGGTTGCGCCCACGCAGCCGCAGCGTGGAGGCTCACCAACCCCACTCCCGCCATCGCCACGGCCCACCCGAGCCTCGAGCTTGTTCTGTCGAAAACCAGGGTTCTGCCCTCTCGTTGCACGAGGCAGCAGGGCCTGCCGCTGCGCCACCCCACGTCCGTCCTCAGCGTGGGGGCTTCCTGACATCCTCCGATTCGGCCCCCCATCCCCCATCGCTTGCGGGCGGGCGTGGGGGCCCCGGCTCCGCGTCACCCGCTGCCCAGAGCTGTTCGACGGAGCATCTCGAGCTACTGAAGCAACAGTTCCTCCCCTTCATAGCTCAGCAGCACACCCTCGGTGCCGATCTTCTTCACAACCATTCCGTTGATCTCGTCGCCCACCTTCACCATGTAGGTCCGCTTCTCCGACGAGCTCTCGATCAGCGCCATGGGACTGGCCCCGCGGTCGATGCCGACGATCACCAGATTCGCGACGAGATCCGCCAGCGCCACCTTCGTCGTGCGTTTGACCGCCGGCGCGTCCGTGTCGCCCTCCCGGCCCGTAAAAGGATTGCGCTGCTTCATGGCCGCCAGGTAATCGGCCAGCGAGCCGAGCGCATCGCCGGAGGCCATCGCAGGAACAGCGGGGATGGCCGCCTCCTTGGTGCTGAGCACCGTCGCGTGGGTGAATCGCGGCTTGGGCTGGATGAGCAGCACGTCGACGACGACGTACGCCCCCAGGCCCGCAAGGGCGACCCACATGATCCGATACGCCAGCCGCAGATTCCACAGAAACGCATCAGCCTCACGATCGCCGGGAAGAATCCCGCGAAGAAGCCGGCCCGTGAACTCCTGCCAGAGCTGCCCGACTCGCAGCCGCGGCAGCGCCGCCGGCCTGCCGGGCGCCGATGGCTCTGGGGCTCGCGAGCCTTCGATCATCCTCAGCAACTGCTCTGCTGGAGTTTCCTTGCCCTTTTTGGATGCGACCATCCGCTACTCAATTCGCGTTGGATCAATCCGTCCACAAGCCCCTGATCGACCGAGCGTCCCTGATGCACCACCAGCTGCCGAAGGGCCTGATGGCAGAGCATCGAAATGCGGCGTGGATAGCCCTCGGTGTAGTCGTGGATCTCCCCCACCGCCTCTGGCAGAAACAGCGGCACGCGCGAGCGGTAGCCGGCCTCCTGCAGCCGGTAGTCGATCATCTCATGCGTCTCGCTCAGGCTCAGGGGCGAGAGCGTGCATTTCAAGCTGACCCGGTCGACGACATTGGGGAGATTGCAAAGGATGGGCAACAGCTCCATCTGCCCCAGCAGCACCAGCTGGAGCAACTTGGAGTCATTGGTCTCGTAGTTCAGAAGGACCCGGAGGACCTCCAACGACAGCGCGTTGAGCTTATGCGCTTCGTCGATGACCAGCACGATGGTCTGGCGCTCCTCGAGCGCCTTGCGAAACAAGAAGCGCTCAAGCGCGTCGCGATAATCGACCAGCGTCGACGGCGATGGACATTCGATGGCGAGGGTGCGCGTGAGCTCGTTGAAGAATAGATCCTCGCTCGGGTAGGTGGGATCGAGGATCATGTGAAAAATGAACCCGCTGCGCTCGCGCAGCATCTGCACCAGCTTACGGCCCAGCGTCGTTTTTCCGACGCCGATGTCGCCCAGCACGACACTGAGGCCGCGCTTGAGGCGGAACTCGATGATCAGATTGGCGAGGGTCTCGCGATACTGGGGAGACTGATAGAAAAAAGCGGGGTCAGGACTCGTCGAGAAAGGCTCTCGCTCAAGCCCCAACACCCGGAAATAGCTCAATTGCCCCTCCCCGCGCCCGCGGCTGGTGGCGTGTGTTTTTTAACCTCATTTAAAAACCAGTAATTGTTGCAAATTTTGAGCGCTCTTGTCAATGATTACACTTAGAACCATAGCCATGAACTTAACCGTCGGTGACCGATTGCAGCAGCGTCGGTCCTCCGGTGACGTGGGCGAACGATTTCCAGCGCCTGCGTGCGGCACAGAACTTCCGACGCCGACGAGGACCGTGGCGATGCTGGACCACAATCG
>JACPXS010000106.1 GCA_016196415.1 Candidatus Omnitrophota bacterium | reverse complement strand
CCTTTGCCGGCGATCAATACGGTATCGTCCCGGTGAGCCAGCGATAGCGCGGTGGCAATCGCCTGTTCTCGATCCGGCACAAGTTCCCATGATTGAAACCCTGGCGGAAATCCGCTTTTGATCTGGCGGATGATCTCCAGGGGGTCTTCGCTCCGCGGGTTATCAGAGGTCAGCACGACGGCGTCGGCCAGGAGGCTCGCCATCCTGCCCATCACGGGACGTTTGGTCTGATCGCGGTCCCCCCCGCAACCAAACACGACGATGAGGCGTCCCCGCGTGAGTTCGCGTAACGAGAGCAAGACCAGCCGCAGGGCGTCGGCGGTGTGGGCGTAATCAATCACGATGTCGATATCCGCGTCATTCGGCACCCGCTCAAGACGCCCCGGAACCTGCGCCGCGTCGGCGAGCCCGTTCCGGATTGCCGCAGGCGTCAGACCCAACGCCAGCAGCGTCGTCGAGGCCGAGGCGATATTCCAGACATTGTGCCGACCCAACACCGGCGTCGTGATCGGCACCACGCCCCAGGGTGTGTCGAGGATCAGCTCCGTGCCGTGCCAGGAACAGGCGACCTGTCTCACCGAAGCTTTTGCAGGGCGCTCCATGCCGTAGGTGACAATCGAGCGATGCGGGATGGTTTCGGCGAGCATGCGACCATGCTCGTCGTCCGCATTGATCACGGCCCAGCCGTCCGGCCGAAGGTATTCAAAGAGGCGCCGCTTCGCGGCTGCGTACGCATCAAAGGTCTTGTGGTAGTCGAGATGATCCGATCCCAGGTTCGAAAAGATCGCCGCCTGAAACTCCAGGCCCGCCACCCGCCCCTGCGCCAAGGCGTGGGAGGACACCTCCATGGCGCACCACTCCAACCCTTGACCCACCATTTGCGCGAAGTAGCGCTGCAGCTCCAGCGGACCGGGGGTGGTGTTCGTTGAGGGCACCACCCGGTCGCCGATCTGGTAGACGATGGTCCCTAACAATCCCGCTCGAAACCCGGAATGCTCGAGGATCGTTTTCAGCAGGTAGGTCGTGGTGGTCTTGCCGTTTGTCCCGGTGACCCCGATCAAGCGAAGTTTCCGAGAGGGATGCCCATAGAACCGGGCCGCTACGACGACCAAGGCTTCGCGGGTATCCCGCACCACGACACAGGGGCAGGGGCGCGGTTGCGGCCCTGTCACTCCGCCACTTCGGAGCGCGCCAGGGCCGCCGGATCGATACCACGCCGGAAACCGTTGCGCAACGACCGCCGCCGCCCCGCGCGCGATCGCCTCCTCGAGGAACGCATGACCATCGGCCGCAGCTCCCTCAATCGCGATGAAGAGATCACCCGGCCGCACCTGTTTTGAATGACAGGCGATCCCCGCAATCGGCACCGCAGCCACAGGCTCAGCGGTGACCCCATGAAGCAAATCACGCAAGTTCATCATGGCCTTTCATCTTGTGTTGGCCACCGTCATGGCAATCGAGCCACGACGTTGGACGTCGTGCGCGCGGCCTGCTGCGCCAGCGCAGTCGGGCTGCGTTCCAAGTTCCAGTAGCCGGCGAGCTGCTCGACCACGCGCTTGAACAGCGGGGCGGACACCACGCCACCGAAATAGAGCGGCCGGGGCTCGTCGACGCACACGACGATCACGAAACGTGAGTCAGGCACCGGCCCGAAGCCGACGAAGGAGGCAACGAAACGGCTATGGGAGTAGCGGCCGGTTGGCTCAAGTTTCTGAGCCGTCCCGGTTTTACCGGCCACCGTGAGGCCTTGGACACTCGCCAGCTGGCCGGTGCCTGACTCAACAACGCTCGTGAGGATGGATTGCAACGTGGCGGCGGTTTGCGGACTGAGAATCTGCTCAGGCGATGTCTGCTCATGCGTTCTCACCACCCGACCATCGAGGCTCTGGAGCCGGTCCACCACATAGGGACGGACGCGCCTGCCCCCATTGGCGATGACCGCCGTCATCACCGCAAGCTGGATCGGTGTCACGGCGACTTCTTGGCCGATCGGAATAATAAAAGGGGAGAGTTTGGACCAGCGGGACGGCGGATTGAGCAACCCGCTCACTTCTCCGGGCACATCGATATCGGTCTTGCGGCCGAACCCAAACGCCCGGATGTAGCGATAGAGCTCATCCGGCTTCAAGCGCTGCGCCGCTTTTGCCGTGCCGATATTGGATGAGAACTTGATGACGTCATGGAAGGAGAGCGTACCGTGCGGCCGATGATCGTGCAGGACGTGACGCGCCACCGTCGGGTAGGACCCGTTTTCACAATAGATCTGCTCTTCCGGAGTGATCCGGCCCTCCTCCAGGAGCGCTGAGGCGGTGACGATCTTGAAGATGCTGCCGGGCTCAAAGAGATCGGTGACCGCGCGATTTCGACGCGCATCCACCGGCACGCTGGCGGGAGCATTGGCGTCATAGGAGGGATGGTTGGCCATGGCCAGAATCGCTCCCGTCCAGGGATCCAGGATGACGATTGAGCCCCCCTTGGCGTGATACGTGTTCACGCCCCAACGCAAGGTCTCTTCAGCGACCTCTTGGACCACGCTGTCGATCGTCAACACGACATCGTAGCCATCCACCGGTGGCGTCTGGACGGTCCATGGGCCGATCAAGAGTTTCCCTCTCGCATCGCGCAGGGTCGATCGCCATCCGTTCTGGCCCTGAAGCGCCCCGTTGAGGGAGAGCTCCAACCCTTCCAACCCATGCTGATCGACATCCACAAACCCCACCAGGTGGCTCGCAAGATGTTGGTGCGGGTAATACCGCTTCATCTCCTCAACGATCCCCACACCTGAGTCCTGCATCGTGAGGAGCGACGGCATCAAGGTGACATCGACCTGCCGAGCCACCCAGACGAAGGCCTTGTCCCGTTCGAGGCGTTCTTGAATCAGTGACGCATCCCGGTCGATCACACCGGCTAATCGGCGGGCGAGCTCTCGCTTCGCAACGACTTGTCTGGCGTTGGCAAACACCGAGGGGCTTGGCATGCTCATCGCCAACACGCGTCCCGTGCGGTCATAGAACGCGCCTCGGCGCGCGGGGAGAGTCTGGATGGCTCGATGCTGCGTCTCGGCGATGGAAGCGTAGCGGTGAGCCCCCAGGCATTGCAGCCAAAGGCAGCGGGCCCAGAGGATCCCCAGCGCTCCCAACCCGACCAGCAACACCCCGATGATGCGGTCATTCGTCGGGCGCGCCATCTCGTCACCTCAATCCGATGAGTCATCGCCTATCGCTGACCGGCTGGACTCCACAGCAGCCAGATGGGTCAACGGCCGATCGGGATCGCCGGTCACGCGATCAGCGGCTCTGTCTCTGCGATCCCCGTCAGGACGCGACGCCACGGCCCGGAGCGGCGCCGACGCGAAGGTGGACCAGGCGACGAGTTTCAATCGACGATCCCGGGCCGCCTGGGCCAGATGCACCGGAGAGACCAATCCGGCCACACGTGCCCGCAACCACGAGAACTCGGTCTCCTGTTCATGGAGATGACGCACCCGTTCTCCGACGGCATAGCCCTTCAAGAAGAGCGCGTTGCGCTGGCCGACCTGGAGGCAGCCCAAGCCGACGACAAGGGCCAGCAAGCACATCCATTGAGAGAGCCGCATCTCAGCACCGCTCGAGAGCCCGCAGCTTGGCTGAACGCGCGCGTGGATTGCGCGAGACTTCCGTTGCCGAGGGGCGAAGCGGTTTTTTCGTCAGCGCCGTCCACCACCCCGCGCGTGCGCCTTGCGCAAAGGCGTGTTTGACCAATCGATCCTCAAGCGAATGGAAGGAGAGGATGACGACCCGCCCACCAGGGCGGAGGAGATGCTGCACCTGCCCCAGAAACGCCTCGAGCGCTCCCAACTCATCGTTGACCGCCAGGCGCAACGCTTGGAAGACCCGCGTGGCCGGATGCAATCGGCCATGCCGCGCATGGGCTGGAACCGCCAGGGCGATCACGCGCGCAAGCTGCGTTGTCGTGGTGATGGGCTGGCGACGCCGTGCCTCCGCAAGGTGTCGCGCGATGCGCTTCGCAAAGCGCTCTTCGCCAAACCGCTCAAAGAGCGTCGCGAGCTCATCCGCGGGCAACCGGTTGACCAGCATCTCCGCGGTCAACGACTCCCCGCGATCCATGCGCATGTCAAGCGGCCCTTCCTGCATAAAGCTGAACCCCCGCTCGGCCAAGTCGAGTTGAACGCTCGACATGCCCAGGTCGAGCACGATGCCGTCAACGCGCGTAAACCCCAGAGGAGCCAGAAGGTCTGGAAGGTGTCGGTAGTTGCCGGGGAGGAACGTCGCTTGGGGCTCAAATTCGGTCAAGCGCCGTTTCGCCAAGTCGAGCGATTCGCGATCACGGTCAATGGCGATGAGGCGGCCCTGTGGAAGAATTCGCGGAAGCGCCAGGAGGCTATGGCCCCCCGTCCCAGCCGTTCCGTCAACGATAATCTGGCCAGGCTTGGGGTTGAGGTAGTCGAGCACTTCTGCGCCCATGACGGGCTGATGCCACGTCACGGCCGGGGGACTGGGTTGCATCGCACCGGTCAGAGCGAGGTCTTCGCTTGCGTCAGCGTCCACGACGGATGGCATGGGTCGGGGCAATCATCTCGTCTCACTCCAAGAGCACACGCTCGGCGATTTCCTCAAAGCTTTTCCGCGAGCTTTCGTAGAAGGCCTGCCATTTCTCTTTGGACCATACTTCGATGCGATTCGACACCCCAACGATCATCACATCCTGCTTGATCTGGGCGAACTCTTTGAGCGTCCTGGGGAGCAAGAGGCGGCCGAGCCGATCGACGGTGACCTCGGCCGCTCCTGAGAAGAATAACCGGTTGAACTTTCGCCCTTCGGACTTGGTAAACGGGACTTGCTTGAATCGGTTCTCGGCCGATCGCCATTCGGACTCGGGAAACAAAAACAGACACCCGTCCAACCCGCGGGTCAGGAAGAGCGTGGCCACGTGATTGGCCTTGAGCGCCTGACGGAATTTGGCTGGGATGATGAGGCGGCCTTTGCGGTCGATGGTGTGTTCGAACTCGCCGTAAAACATCTTCCTCAAGCGAACGGGTTTCCTGTCCTCTCCTTCGATGCCGGGGAGAGGAGGAAACGCTCAGCCAGCTCACGGGGACATGCCCAGAAATTTATTAATCCACTTCCTTCCACTTTCACCCACAACAACGTCCAGACTATACCTTCCCCGCACTCTACTTGTCAAGTCCAAAAGCGTGGCGGTGGTGCCTTAATTTGCTGGGGCCGGCCGCTGCGCCACCCGCGTCCCTCCTCGCCCAGCGACTCTCGCGCTGGTGCTGCGGGCGGCCGAAGGGGACCCGGCTCCGCGGCACCCGGTAAATTAAGGCACCACCAGCGTGGCGCGTACGGTCTCAAGGTGGCTGAGTCCGGAGATGCATAACAGGCTCTAGAGCCTCGACCCTTGAGCCAGAGCGCCCAGGGTCATTTTGATAGGCGCTCTTATGCTGTGGGCCGCGATGACGCGTTGACCGACCACAACGCCTGTGCCATGCTTGGCAGCGACGGACGCGCGTCGAGGAGGCAACGATGAAAGAGCGTGTTGAGCAGGTGATCAATCGGATTCGACCAGCGGTCCAAATGGACGGCGGCGATATCGAACTCGTGGACGTTGTGGATGGCATGGGACGGCTGCGGCTCGTGGGCAGTTGTCACGGCTGCCCCTCGTCCATGATGACATTAAAAAAGATGGGCATCGAGAGGCGACCGGTCAGCGCGGCGCGGCGGTTGGCTCGTCCAATGAAAACATCGAGCCGACGTTCTCCGCCGACGGCCGGGCCATTCTGTTTCTCTCCAGGCGCCCCTCTCCGGGAGCCGTGGTCATCGGCAGCGGATGGTTCTGGCAGATCCCCGTGACCGGCGGCGAGCCGAAGCTGGTTCACCGCGAAGAGACGCTGTACCACGCGCGCCCGACGATGTCGCCTGACGGGTCACGACTCACGTACATCTCGTTTCGTCGCGGCAAGAATACCCTCACGGTCCTACCCGCCGGCCACGAGCCTGGAGACACCATTCAGCTGCCGGCGTCGGGGACAGCGACCGTGACGGTGCAGGCCCGGGTAGATTCGGTTTTTCCCATGAGCACGCTCAGCATCATCCGCAACGGCGAGGTGGTCGAGAGTTTG
>JACPXS010000105.1 GCA_016196415.1 Candidatus Omnitrophota bacterium | reverse complement strand
GGGTGGTACTGCAGGCTGAAGATGGGCAGGCTGGCATGGCGCATGCCCTCCACCGTGCCGTCATTGAGGTTGGTGTGCGTCCTCTCGACGCGCCCGCCGGGGATCGTATCTAGTCGCACGGCGAAGTTGTGGTTCTGCGTCGTGATCTCGACCTTGCCGGTCGCCAGGTCCTGCACCGGGTGGTTGACGCCATGGTGGCCGAACTTGAGTTTGAATGTGGCGCCGCCGTAGGCCAGGCCGAGGAGCTGGTGGCCGAGGCAGATGCCCAACATCGGCACTTCCCCCATGAGGGTGCGGATCGTCTCGACCGCGTACGGCACCGCAGACGGGTCGCCCGGTCCGTTGGAGAGCACGACCCCGTCCGGCTTGCGCGCGAGGATGTCGGCGGCCGGTGTGGCGGCGGGCACGACCATCACGCGGCAGCCGGCAATGGTGAGCCGGCGGAGAATACCGTACTTCACGCCGAAGTCCATGACGACAATGTGAACGTTGCGAGTGGCGTGTTGCGCGTTGCGGGTGCACTCGGCACCCGTCACTCGTAACTCGGAACTCCCTGGGGCCGGCCAGTCGTACGGTGCGTCGCACGTGACTTCCTTGACGAGGTCCCTGCCGACGATGTCGGGGGCTGAGCGCACCCGCGCGAGCAGCCGCTCCGGATCGGGCTCCGTCGTAGAAATGCCGCACTTCATCGAGCCCTGCTGGCGCAGCGCAAGCGTCAACGCGCGCGTGTCCACCCCATCCAGCGCCACGACCTGATGGCGTTTCAGGTACGCGTCCAGCGGCTCTTGCGAACGGAAGCTGCTCGCCACCGGCGAGAGCTCGCGCATGATGAACCCTTCGACCCATGGCCGCCTCGACTCAACATCCTCCTCGTTCACGCCATAGTTGCCGATGTGGGGATACGTCATGCACACGATCTGGCCTTTATAGGAGGGGTCGGTGAGAATCTCTTGATAGCCCGTCATTGCGGTATTGAAGACGGCTTCGCCGAACGCCTCGCCCGGCGCGCCAACGGACCGGCCACGGAAGGCCGTGCCGTCTTCCAGCGCCAGCCAGGCAGGGGAGGCGATGGGCGTCATGGTCCCGCCTCCATTTCCTGGCGTACGACCCGGACGACTGCGCCGGTCAGGACGCGCCCGGTGAACGGCGAATTCCGGCCTTTAGACGCGAACTGCTGGGGATCCACGGTCCAGCGCGCCTGGGGATCAATCAACGTCACATCCGCCTCGACCCCCACCCGCAGACTTCCGCCGTGACCGGCAATGCGTCCTGGGTTCGCCGAGAGTTGCTCAATCATCTGGCTCCAGGAGAGCAGCCCGGGCTCAACCAACGTCGTCACGCACACCCCCAGCGCGGTCTCGAGCCCGCTGATGCCGAACGGCGCTGAGTCGAAATCCGCCTCTTTCTCCCAATCGGCATGCGGGGCGTGGTCGGTCGCGATGCAATCAATCGTGCCGTCGCGCAGCCCTTCGATGAGCGCCAGCCGGTCTTCTTCGGCCCGGAGCGGCGGGTTTACTTTCGCCGCGGTGTTGAACCCCTCGATCGCCTCATGCGTCAACGTCAGATGATGCGGCGTCACCTCGCAGGTGACCTGGATGCCCCGACGCTTGGCCTGGCGGATGAGCTCAACGGAAGCGGCGCTTGAGAGGTGCGCGAAGTGAATCCAGCCGCCGGTCAGCGCGGCCAATGCCAGATCGCGCGCCACCACGACCGACTCCGCTGCCGACGGGATGCCGCGCAATCCCAGCGTCGTTGACACAAGCCCCTCGTGCATCACGCCGCCGGCGACCAGTCCTGGATCCTCGGCGTGCTGGATGATCGGCCGGCCGAAGAGCCTGGCGTACTCCAGCGCCCGCCGCATGAGGAAGGCATCCGCCAACGGGGCCCCATCATCCGAGAGCGCAATACAGCCGGCGTCAAAGAGCTCGCCGAAATCCGTCAGCTCCCGCCCTTGCCGGCCTTTCGTGATCGCCCCGATCGGCTGCACCGACACCAGCCCTAAGCGCTGGGCTTCTTGATGCAGGAAGTCCACCACCCCACGGTGGTCCATGGCAGGGGCTGTGTTGGGCATCGCACAGAGCGTCGTGAAGCCCCCGCGCAGCGCGGCGCGGCACCCCGTCTCGATCGTCTCTGTATCCTCTCGCCCAGGCTGGCGCAGGTGCGTGTGGAGATCGACCAGCCCGGGGACCACGAGTTTACCCGTCGCGTCGATCCGCGCGAGCCCATTGGCCGGGATGCCGGGCTCGATCGCCGCGATCTTGCCGCGCTCGATCAGCACGTCGAAGTGCCCGTCTCGGTTGTTGGCCGGATCGATGACCCGTCCACCTTTCAGTAAAAGTGTTGTCATAGGCTACGACTCCGTGGCGCTTCTATTTTTCGCTGGACGCCGTGAAATAACTTTGCGCCGGGACGTTGCTATTTTCCTGGTGTCAAGCGACAGGAAAATAGCAACGTCCCGGGGTCGTCTACAGCTCCTCTTCGTCCACCTTTGGAGCGCCGGAGACCAGATAGAGAACCGCCATCCGGACCGCGAGGCCATTCGTCACCTGATCGAGAATCACCGAGAAGGGCCCATCCGCCACGCTCGAGTCCAGCTCCACCCCGCGATTCACCGGGCCGGGATGCATGATGAGGACATCGGGTTTGGCGATGGCGAGGCGGCTGCGGTCGATGCCGTAGCGCAGGCGGTACTCGCGCAGGCTTGGCACGAGCACGGCCTCTTGCCGCTCGTGTTGAATCCGCAGGAGCATCAGGACATCGGCGCCGCGGATGGCGTCATGAATGTCATGCGTCACGCGCACCCCAAGCTGCGCGATCTGAGGCGGCATCAGGGTCGGCGGCCCGCAGACGGTCACGTGGGCCCCGAGCTTGGTGAGCCCCCAGATGTTGGAGCGCGCCACGCGCGAATGCGCGATGTCCCCGATGATGGAGACGCAAAGCCCCTCGAGGCGATGTTTCTTCTCCTGGATCGTAAACAGGTCTAACAGGGCCTGGGTGGGATGCTCGTGGGCGCCGTCCCCGGCGTTGATCACCGATGAGGTGGCGTGCTTGGCGATGAGGTGGGGAACGCCAGCGGCCGCATGGCGGACGACGAGGATGTCGATCTTCAAGGCTTCAAGGTTCTTGACCGTGTCGAGGATCGTTTCCCCCTTGGAGAGGCTGGAGCTCTGTGTCGCGATGTTGACGATATCCGCCGAGAGCCGTTTTGCGGCCAGCTCAAAGGAGGTGCGGGTCCTGGTGCTGGGCTCAAAGAACAGGTTGACGACCGTCTTCCCGCGAAGGGCGGGGACTTTTTTGATCGGCCGAAGGGAAATCTCCCGAAACGACTCGGCGGTCTGCAACAACAAGCGGATCTCATCGGCTGAAAGCTCGCGCAGCCCCAGCAGGTCCTTGTTGGTCCAGTGGAGGGTCTGGGTCGCCGGAGGAGTCGTCGCCGTCGTCATGCGCGCTTGTCTCCCGCCGGGATCGGCGCTTCGAGGACCACCTCTTCGGTTTCATCCAGCTCGTTGAGCCGCACCTCGACGTGCTCCCGGAGGCTGGTGGGAATATTTTTGCCGACGTAATCGGCCCGGACGGGGAGCTCGCGGTGTCCGCGGTCCACCAGAACGGCGAGCTGGATGGTCGTGGGACGGCCGAGATCGTTGAGCGCGTTGAGGGCCGCGCGGATGGTGCGGCCGGTGAAGAGCACGTCGTCCACGAGCACGACGTCCAGGTCGGTCACGTCAAAGGGGATCTCGGTGGCGTGGACCACCGGATTGGGCGCGATGCGGGAGAGGTCATCGCGATAGAGGGTGATATCGAGGATGCCCACCCGCACCTGGCATCGGTCGATCGTTTCGATCACCGATGCCAGCCGCTGAGCCAGGAGGGCTCCCCGGGTGCGGATGCCGACTAGCGCGAGCCGTTCCGTACCTTTATTGCGCTCGAGGATTTCGTGGGCAATGCGGGTAACGGCGCGGCGGATGGCCTCGGCGTCCATCAGCCTGGCCTTCTCCCGGAACGCGGACACCGGCTCGTCCATTACCGCGAGCCCGTTGGGCGGGCGCTCGATTCGAACAACAAAAAACCCCAGCCGTTTGGCTGAGGGACTCGCTGTGCCTGAAACCACGGTGTCTTGCCCATCACCCTTTTCCGTCTCTCAGGACGGATCCTTAAAGGTCCCCGTTGCAAGATGTATCTATTATACGAAAAAACAGGCGCGCCTGTCAACAGTTATTTACACAGACGTTTGTCTCGTTTTCTAGTCAACCCAGGCGTCCTGAGGCGGCTTCCTGGCAAGCAGCGACTCCGCGGATTCACGCGCCTGAACCCTGATGCCGGCACAGATGCCTCGCTTCGATTCACGGACGAAAGCCACCAATCGGCTGACTTCAGGGGAGCGGCACTCACGCTCGATTGCTTCGAGCGCATGGAGCACGCTGAGGCCTTCCCGGTAGAGAATTTTGTAGGCCCGTTTGATCTCATCGCGCACCGGTGCCGCGATCCCGGCCCGCCGCAGGCCGACCACGTTGAGGCCCCGGATGACCGCCGGACGGCCCACGCAGAGCAGGTAGGGTGGCACGTCCTTGTTCACAGCGGAGAGGCCGCTGATGATCGCCAGGGCGCCAATCCGGGTGAGCTGGTGGACCACCACCATCCCGGAGATCAACGCTCCATCCTCCACGGTACAGTAGCCGGCGAGCGTGGCGAGGTTGACCATCGTCACGCGATTGCCGAGTCGGCAGTTATGGCCCAGATGGGCGTTGGCCATCAGGAAGTTCTCGTCTCCGATGACGGTCGCGGAGCCCGCCTTGGTCCCGCGGTGGATCGTCACGTACTCGCGGATGATGTTGCGATGCCCGATCGTCGTGCACGTCGGCGCGCCGGAAAACGCGACATCCTGCGGCAGGTGCCCGATTACCGCACCCATGTGGATCTGGTTGTCGTCGCCGACTGCCGTGCCCGGCCCGAGATAGCTGTTCATCCAAAGCCGGTTGCGCGAGCCCAGGATGACGCCGTCTTCGAGAACGCAGCCCGGCCCGATCTCGTTGCCGTCGCCGAGCGTCACCTGGTTGCCGATGATCGCGCTAGGATGAATCGTGTTCGCCATCGCGCCGCTCGCTTAATCGTTTCGGGGGCAACACCAGCACGAATTCGCCGCGCGGCGGATGCTGCGCGAAGTGCGCGCGCAGCTCGCTCATGCGCCCGCGCCGCGTTTCTTCGAACCGCTTGGTCATCTCCCGGCTGATCGAAATCGGAACGTCTCCAACGACCTCCAGCGCCTCATCCAGCAGCTTGCACAATCGGTGTGGGCTTTCGTAGAGCACCACGGTTCGCGATTCTTGTCGCAGCGCTTCCAGGCGTTTTCGCCGTGCGCCGGGCTTGGCGGGCAGAAACCCCTCGAACACAAACCGGTCCGTCGGCAATCCCGAGAGGACCAGCGCCGCCAGGCACGCGCTCGGGCCCGGCACATGCTGCACCGGGATCCTCGCATCCAGAGCCCGGCGCACGAGCCACCAGCCTGGGTCAGAAATCAACGGCGTGCCGCCGTCGCAGACCAACGCGACGGACCGCCCAGCGCCAAGCTGCTCAAGGAGCTGCGGGGTGCGCCGCCGCTCGTTGTGGTCATGCAAGCTGACGAGCGGCTTGTGGATCTGAAGGTGCGCGAGGAGCTTTGCCGTCTGCCGCGTGTCCTCACAGGCGACGAGGTCCGCGCCCTTGAGCGTCTCGATCGCCCGCAGCGTGATATCGTTCAGATTGCCGATCGGCGTGGCCACCACATATAGGGTTCCAGCCATCAAATAATCAAGCACCAAATTCCAAATCCCAAATACGCACCAAGCTCCAAGCACCAAGCTCCAAACCTTTGGAACTTGGAATTTTGAGCTTGGGATTTATTTGGTGCTGGGGAGTTGGCCATTGGTTATTCGACCGTAACGCTTTTCGCGAGATTGGGAGGCTGATCAATATCGCACCCGTTCGCATCCGCCACGTAGTAAGCAAACAGCTGCAGGGAGACGGCCACCACGATTGGCGAAAACAGCTCTTCGGTCCTGGGGACAGTAATGAGGCTGTCCGCGTAGCGCTTGATCGCCGCGTCCCCCTCCGAGGCGATCACGATGCACTCGCCCTTGCGCGCGCGGACTTCCTCGATATTCGAAATCACTTTCTCGTAGACCGGCGAGTGCGTGGCCAGGAACACGATCGGCCAGCCCTTGCGGATGAGCGAGATCGGCCCGTGTTTCATCTCGCCAGCCGCGTAGCCTTCCGCGTGGATCAGGGGGCAGATCTCTTTGAGTTTCAACGCCCCTTCCAAGGCGCTCGGGTAGTTGTACCGCCGACCCAAATAATAGCAGTTGCGCATGGTCGCGTAGCGCGCGGCGACCGCCTGGATCGCCGATTCGTTCGCAAGGGCCTGGTCGACGAGCCGTGGCACGTCCGCCAGCCCCTCGATGAGCGCCCGCCACCGCGACGCTGCCAGCCGCTTGCGGCGCTTGGCCAGATAGAGGGTTAAGAGCGTCAACGCCGTCAGCTGGGCCGTATAGGCTTTCGTAGAGGCGACGGCGATCTCCGGCCCGGCGTGCGTGTAGATCACCGCATCCGAGTCGCGGGCGATCGAGGAGCCCATGACGTTGCAGATCGAGAGAATCTTCGCGCCCTGCGCCTTCGCCAGCCGGATGCCGGCGAGGGTATCGGCCGTCTCGCCCGATTGGGTGATCGCGATGACGGTCGTGTGGCGATCCAGCATGGGACCGCGGTAGCGGAACTCGCTGGCCAAGTCTACGTCCACCGGCAACCGGGCGAATTCCTCCAGCATGTACTGGCCCACGAGCCCGGCGTGGTAGGCGGTGCCGCACGCGATGATGACAAACTGTTCGGCGGGACTGAGCCGGTCGAGGAAGATCTTGGTGCGCCGATCAAACATCACGCGGCCCCGCGCGGGATCCAGCCGGTTGAACAGCGTCTGCTCAACGGCGTCGGGCTGCTCGTGGATCTCCTTCAGCATGAAGTGCGGAAACCCGCCCTTGCGGGCTGCGGCGATGTCCCATTTGACCGTTGTGGGCCGCCGGGTGACGGGCTTGCCGCTGAGGGTCGCCAGGCGAGGCCCGGAGGCGGACAGCTCCACCACCTCATCGTCATTGAGATACACCACGCGCCGCGTTCTCTCCAAGATCGCCGGGACATCGCTGGCGAAGAACGCCTCGTGCTTGCCGACCCCCACGATGAGCGGGCTGCTCTTGCGCGCCCCGAAGATTCGTTCCGGTTCCTGCCCCGAGAGCAGGCAGATCGCATACGACCCTTGCAGCGCCTTGAGCGCCAACCGGAACGCTTCGCCGACGGGATGTTGTTTGGCCAGCTCCTCGATCAGGTGCGGGATCACTTCCGTGTCCGTCTGCGAGCGAAAGGCGTGCCCCTGAGCGAGCAGCTGCTCCTTCAGCTCGGCGTAGTTTTCAATGATGCCGTTGTGGACCACTGCGAGCTGACCGGTGCAATCCACGTGCGGATGCGCGTTGGTCTCGGTCGGCTCGCCGTGCGTCGCCCATCGTGTATGACCAACGCCGACGTGCCCTGTGATCGGCCGTTGACGAACGGTTTCAGCGAGCGTGGCGAGCTTCCCGGCGCGCTTACGAACCTCAACGCCTTTGCTGTTGAGGATCGCCACTCCAGCCGAGTCGTAGCCGCGATACTCAAGCCGGCTCAGCGCACCCAGGATGGCTTCGGTTCCTTGCGCCTTGCCCACATACCCGACAATGCCGCACATCAGCACTCCGTGGCAACGTGACCCGGTGAGGGGATGACCAGAATCCGGAACGCCCTCATTCCGCTTCTCGGTTGTACGCGACCGCGCCTCCCACGATGGCGAGGCGGACGCGGAATCGTCCGTCAAATGCGACGAGATCGGCGCGCTTGCCCGTCTCGATCGTCCCGAGCCGCCGCTCGATGCCAAGCAGCCTGGCAGGCACCGCGCTCGCCATGCGGACCGCGTCAATCAGCGACACGCCGGCGAGCGTCACCATATTGTGGACGGCCTGGATCATGGTCAATGCGCTGCCTGCCAGGACGCCGCGTTCGCTGTAGAACGCTCCCCGGCGCTCCCGCAGGCGCCAGCGCTTCGCGTATTGTCGGACGGAATCGGTCACCAACGCGATGCGCTCCGGTCCTTTCGCCCGCACCAACAGACGCAGCGCGTGCGGGCTCACGTGGATCCCGTCGGCGATTACCATCGCCGTCACTCGATCATCGGTCAACACCACATCGAGAAGCGCCGGCTGGCGGTGGTGGAACGGCCGCATCCCGTTGAACACATGCGTGGCCGCCCGCGCACTCGCATCGATCGCCGCAGCCGCTTGCTGCGCCGAGGCATCGCTATGGCCCAGCGAGGCGACGATGCGATGCCGTCCGCACCATCGAATCGCCTCGCGCGCGCCGCGCAGCTCCGGGGCCAGTGTGATCAGCTTGATCCGCCCCGCCGCGCCTCGCGCCAACGCCGCCAGCTCCCGTCCCGTTGGAATGCGCATCCAGCGGCGGGAAAGGACGCCGCCTCGCGTCGGATTGAGAAACGGGCCTTCAAGATGCGCGCCGAGGCATCGCGCCCCGATGAGCGGCGTTTCGCGGGCGTCCTGCGCAAGTGCCTTGAGCAGCTGTTGAGGAGCGGCCGGGCCGACGCTGAAGAGGAATGCGGTTGCACCGCCCTTCACGACGTCGCGCGAAAGCGTCGCCGGCGTTCCCCAGACGTGCAAATCAATGAACCCCGGTGCTATATACGCGTCATGTACATTGATCGTGCGAGCGCCCTTCGGCGCGAAGCGTCGGATCGCAGCGATTCGGCCGCGCGATATTTTCAGCGCTCCGCTCGTAATTCCGCGGGGCGTCAGAAGCTTACTACCGATCAACCAAAAGTCGGTCACCAAGGCTACTTGCCAAAAGACTTTCTGACTTCAAACCGCGAGAAATACCAAACAAATAGAATCCCAAACGCTGTTAGTCCCGCAGGTCGTTCCATCGTTGTCTCCGTCATTGAGAGCCGGCTAGCCGCGTGAGATAGAAAATGTCTCCGGGGGGAATCGCCGTCCTCACCCCGCCGCACCCGTTCCTCAATTCCGCATCCCGAATTCCACATTCTGAATTCGAAGTGTCCCCGGCGGGAATCGAACCCGCATTGTCAGCTCGAAAGGCTGTTGTCCTAACCATTAGACGACGGGGACGCGTGGACTTCGTCGTTTCTCCCGGCGGGACTCCGGTCGGCCACCCGACCCTCCCCCAAGCCGCAAGCGGTCTCGCCTGCAGGATCAGCTCGAAATAGTCCTTGTCGGACGACCCTTCGACTCGCGCCACGGCTTTCCCTCAATCGGGCTCGGGAAGGGACCCTGCGGCCCTCGAAGGATGAGCGGGGTCGAAGGGCTGCCCGTGGGGCTCCACGGGGCCGTTTCATGATGACGGCTTGCGCTTTGTCCCGGAGGAGGTCTTCGCTTTTGGTTGGGCCGGCTCGCCGGCGGCCGACGCCTTTGCTGCGGCTTCGTCCGTCGGCGAATCGGCGACGTCGGGAGTGCTTTCTTCGTCCTTGGGGGCCACCCTGGCAACGGATGCGACACGGTCCTTCCCTTTCATGTTGATGAGCCGCACGCCTTGTGCGGCCCGCCCGGTCGATCGGACATCTTTCACAGGACAGCGAACCATCATCCCTTCCTGGGAGATGAGCATCAGCTCGTCTTGGTCCGCCACCATCTTGGCCCCCACCACCTCCCCGTTCTTCTTGGTCACCCTAATGTTGATGATCCCCTTTCCGCCCCGGCTCTGGAGCCGGTGCTCCCCAATGGGCGTCCGCTTGCCGAAGCCCAATGAGGTCACGGTCAGCAGTGAACTGTCGGGCTTGGCGACCACCATGGCGATCACGTCGTCCCCCTTGCCCAATCGGATCCCGCGGACGCCTCGGGCCGAACGGCCGACTTCCCTCGCCTGCTCCTCGGAGAAGCGGATCGCCTGGCCCTGTCTGGTCGCCAGGAGGAGCTCGCGCTGCCCGTCCGTGATCTTCGCCTCGATGAGCTCATCGCCCTGCTCCAGGGTAATGGCGATGATGCCTGCCTTGCGCGGGTTCGAGTAGGCATCAAGCTTGGTTTTCTTGATCGTGCCCCGCCTGGTGGCCATGACGAGGAACGTGTCGGGATCAAACGCTTTGACGGCTACGAACGTTGAGAGCCGCTCGTCTTTTTGCAGCGAGAGGAGGTTCGCGACCGCGGTGCCTTTCGCGTACCGGCTGGCCTGCGGTACCTCGTGGACCTTCAGCCAGTAGCACCGCCCCTGGTTGGTGAAAAAGAGCAGCGTCTCGTGGGTCGAGGCGACGAAGAGATGCTCGACGAAGTCCTCGGCCTTTGTCTCCATCGCGGTCACGCCCACGCCGCCTCGCCGCTGCTTCCGATACGCCGACACCGGCAGCCGCTTGATATACCCCGTGTGGCTGATCGTGATGACGACGTCTTCTTCAGCGATGAGGTCTTCGACCTTGAAGTCTTTCACCTCCCCGAGGATTTCGGTGCGCCGTTCATCGCCAAACCGCTTTTTCAGATCCTGGAGCTCCTCCTTGATCATCTCGAGGACTTTGTTCTCGCTTTTGAGCACCATCTGGTAGTACTCGATTTTCTTGATCAGCTCCTTGTACTCGGCGTCGATCTTCTCCCGTTCAAGCGCCGTGAGCCGCTGCAGCTGCATTTCCAGGATGGCCTGCGCTTGCTTGTCGGTCAGCTCGAATTTTTTCACGAGCGCGTCTTTCGCCTCCTGCGTGTTCTTCGACTGGCGGATCGTCTTGATAATCGCATCGAGGTTCGCGAGCGCGATCTTCAGCCCCTCGAGGATGTGGGCGCGTTCTTGGGCGCGGGCGAGCTCGAACTTCGTGCGCCGGATGATCACCTCTTTGCGGTAGTCGATGAACGTCTGGAGGAGCTGCCTGAGTCCGAGGACGCGGGGGCGCCCGTCGACGAGCGCGAGCATAATCACGCCGAACGTCGCCTCCATCTGCGTGTGCTTGTAGAGCTGGTTGAGGACGACCTGGTCGTTGGCGTCCCGCTTCAGCTCAATGACCACGCGCATCCCGTCTTTGTCCGATTCATCGCGAAGATCAGAGATGCCCTCAAGCGTTTTTTCCTGAACGAGCCGGGCGATCGCCTCCAGGAGGTTCGCCTTGTTGACCTGATAGGGCAGCTCGGTGATGACGAGTGCCTGGCGGTTGCCTTTGAGCTGCTCCACCTGCGCCTTGGCGCGGATGCGCAGCGAGCCGCGGCCGGTTTGATAGGCGTCTTTGATTCCATCCCGCCCGCAGATGATCGCGCCCGTCGGGAAGTCCGGCCCGCTGATGTGCTTCATCAGCGCTGCCAGTTCCGTGTCCGGGTAATCAATGAGCGCGCATAGTGCCTCTACGACCTCGCCCAGGTTATGCGACGGGATGTTTGTCGCCATCCCGACCGCGATCCCGCTTGAGCCATTCACGAGGAGGTTCGGGAGTCTCGCCGGCAGCACCTTTGGCTCGACGAGCGAGCCGTCGAAATTCGGCGCGAAGTCCACTGTTTCCTTGTCGAGGTCGGCCAGCAGCTCTTCGGCGACGCGGGCCAGTCTGGCCTCCGTGTACCGCATGGCCGCCGGCGAGTCACCGTCAACGCTTCCGAAATTTCCTTGCCCATCGATGAGCGGGTAGCGCAGGCTGAAGTCCTG
>JACPXS010000093.1 GCA_016196415.1 Candidatus Omnitrophota bacterium | reverse complement strand
GATCAGCATGCGCTGACAGAAGCCGTCGCGTTGATTAGCCGGGCGAAAAAACCGCTGGTGTTAGCCGGGAATGGCGCTGTCCGCAAACCCGCCTCAGATCAGTTGCGTGAATTTGTCGGGCGCTGCCATATGCCCATCGCCCATACCTTCATGGGACAAGGGGCTGTCTCCGATGACAGCCCGGAATCACTGCACACCATCGGGTTGGGATTCAGGGATTTCGTGATGGATGCGGTGGATCAAGCCGACTTGATCATCACCGTCGGCTATGACTTGACGGAATACGCCCCGGATGCCTGGAATCCAAACGCCGATAAAACCATTCTCCATATCGATTTCACGCCGGCGGAAGTCTACACGCACTATCAGCCGGCGGTGGAAATCGTTGCGGATATTCCCGCCACGCTGCGGGAGCTCAATGAGCAGCTTGCCGCAACGCACTGCTCCTTGGATGCCGCCTGGTATGCACACATCCGGGACCGCATCCGGGCCGACATCAAAAGCTACGATCTGAAGGCCGGCCGACCGCTTCACGTCCCAGGCGTGCTGAATCTTCTTCGTGAGATGATGGGGGATGAGGATTTGCTCATCAGCGACGTGGGGGCTCATAAGATATGGATTGCGCGAAACTTCCCGACGCGCTGCCCCAATGGCTGCCTGATTTCCAATGGGTTGGCGAGCATGGGCATCTCGCTGCCCGGCGGCATTGCGGCGGCGCTTCATCACCCCAACCGGCGAGTCGTTGCCGCGATGGGCGATGGGGGATTCATGATGAATTCGCAGGAGCTGGAAACGGCCAAGCGTTTGGGAGTGGCCTTTACGGTGATCATCTTCAACGATAACGAGTATGGGCTGATCAGCTGGAAGCAGCAGATGGCGCGCGGGCATTCAACCGGCACGCGCCTGACCAATCCGGACTTCAAACACTATGCAGAGAGTTTCGGCATCAGGGCCTTCCAGCCGCGCAATCTTCAGGAGCTGCGGCAGCAGTTGCCTGTGGCGGTTGGCTGCGGTGAGCTGTGTGTGGTGGAAATCCAAACCGACCAACGCGTCAATACCGAGTTGATCCAAAAACTACAAGCCGAACAACACAAGGGCTAACCATGGCGATCGTCTCGATTAACCCAGCCACCGGTCAGACCATCAAGTCGTATCCGGAAATATCCGCAAAAGAAACAGGTGAGATCGTTGCGCAAGCCAATCGGGCCTTTGGCACGTGGCGTCGCACCGGCTTGACTCAACGCGCCGCAACAATGAAGAAAGCGGGTGAGCTGTTGCGCAAGGGCCAAGAATCCCATGCCCGGCTGATGGCCCAGGAAATGGGCAAGCCATTAGCGCAAGGCCGTTCGGAAATTGAAAAATGTGCGTGGGTCTGCGACTACTACGCCGAGCATGCCGAGCACTTTCTGGCGCCTGAGCATATCGCCAGTGATGCGTCAAAGAGTTTCGTGACCTTTGAGCCGTTAGGGATTGTGTTGGCCGTGATGCCTTGGAATTTTCCGTTTTGGCAGGTGTTCCGTGCCGCGGTACCCGCCCTGATGGCGGGCAATGCGGTCTTATTGAAGCCTGCGTCAAACGTGCCGGGTTGTGCGTTGGCAATTGAGAACTGTTTCCAGCAAACCGGACTGCCGCAAGGGCTGTTTCGAAGCGTGCTGATGGAATCTGCGCACGTTGCGGAACTCATCGAACATCCGCTGGTTAAAGCGGTCACGTTAACCGGCAGCACTCCGGCCGGTAAAGCGGTTGCAGCCAAAGCCGGTGCCATGCTGAAGAAAACGGTGCTCGAGCTTGGCGGCAGCGACCCCTACATCATTCTGGAAGACGCGGATCTTGAAGCCACAGCAGAGGCCTGTGTCGCTTCTCGATTGATGAACGCCGGACAGAGTTGTATTGCCGCCAAGCGTTTTATCGTCGTGGAATCCGTTCGAAAACTCTTTGAAGCGCTTCTCGTTCAGAAGATGCAAGAGCACCGGATGGGCGATCCGCTTCAGGAAGACACAACCGTGGGTCCGCTCGCCAGGCGCGATTTGCGCGATGCGCTCCACGAGCAAGTCCAGCGCAGCATCAGGAAAGGGGCTCGGCTGTTGCTCGGTGGTCACATCCCCGATAGCCCCGGAGCCTACTATCCTCCCACCGTGCTGACAGAGGTGGTCAAGGGGATGCCGGCCTATGACGAGGAAACGTTCGGTCCGGTTGCGGCGATCAGTTCCGTTCAGGATGAGGCGCAAGCCATCCAGATTGCAAATGACTCGCCGTTCGGGTTGGGAGCGGCGATCTTCACCAACAACGGCCCGCGCGGTGAGCGCATAGCCATCGAGCAGCTGGAGGCGGGCTGCTGTTTCGTCAATGCCTTCGTGAGGTCTGATCCGCGCCTGCCCTTTGGCGGCATCAAAGAGTCCGGTTATGGCAGGGAGCTTTCCAGTTTCGGTATCCGGGAGTTTGTAAATATCAAGACGATCTATGTCAAGTAAGAGCGCCGATCAACATGACCGCGGGGCGCTCTCGGTGAAGGGTGAAGGCTGGAGGGTGAAGGCATCGCTCCGTCGCTCGATCCCCGGCTCCCTTGACCCTCCACCCTGCACCCAGAGCAGCTCGGACAGACGCGAGGGGCGCGCTGGGACCCATGCGACTCTGAAGATTGAGGCCAAGGGCGTTGAGGGCTGGTGTGCACGATGATCGGGGAAGGGGATTTCAAGCCGGCATGGTGGTGCCGGAGCGCTCATGCGCAGACCATTTGGGCGTCCACCCTGCGGCCCATTCCCAGCGTGGTGGCCCGCCGAGAACGCTGGGAAACCCCTGACGGCGATTTCCTTGATGTCGACCATGTGCCCGCAGCACCTGGTCGACCCCTCCTCATCATTCTGCATGGGCTTGAAGGCTCCTCCCATGCCAAACAGGCGCAAGGGTTGCTGCACGTCGCATCTGGCCAGGGTTGGCGCGGGCTCGGGATCAACTTCCGATCGTGTAGCGGATCACCCAACCGCCTGCGTCGCTCCTACCATGCCGGCGAGACGTCCGACCTGAGCTGGGTGCTTCAGCGTGCGGCGGCTCAGTACCAGGTTGCCATGTGTTGTGTCGGGATGTCCCTCGGGGGAAACGTGCTCCTCAAGTATTTGGGTGAAGCACGGGATCAGGTCCCCGACACATTCACAGCGGCGGTGGCCATCTCCACGCCATTTGATCTGGCGATCTCAGCTCGCGCCTTCGAACAGGGCGTCTTGAATCGCCTGTACATGCGGCGTCTCCTCCGCAGCCTCAAGCAGAAGACGCTGATGAAGCTTGCGCAGTATCCAGACCTGGTGGATCGGAAGCGACTGGTGGCGGTGCGAACGATTCGGGAGTTTGATGAGCTGGTCACCGCTCCGGTGCATGGGTTCGCGAATGCCACGGAGTATTGGAGGGCCTCCAGTTGCCTCAGGCTCCTTCCATCGATCCGCCGGCCTACACTGCTCATCAACGCGATCGATGATCCGCTGGTGCCGTTTGATGAGCGGCTCCAGCAGGAGGTCGAGCGCAACAGGTACTTGACCGCCGCGTTTCCAAGCGCCGGGGGGCATGGAGGATTTGTGGGCAGCGAGCGGCTTGGCCGGCCGATCTATTGGGCCGAGCAGCAGGCCATCGCGTTCTTTCAGCAGCATCTCGTGCTTAGGCCACACACCCCGTTCGATGCTGCGCGGGCCATCTCATAAGAATCTCTATCAACATGAGCGTGGCTCAAGGCTCTAGCAGGATGCTGAAAAACCCTGTCTTGGCTGGAGGCTCTAGGCTGAAGGCTCGAGGGGAAAACCGTTTCACCGTCGAGCGTCGTGCTCTTGCCTCGAGCCTTGAGCCTCGAACCTTGAGCGCTGCGGGAGTTTTTCCGCAGCCTGCTAGGCTGGAGGCTCGAGGGTCTCACGCACGTGCCGAGAGCCTCGACCCTTGAGCCTCGAGCCAGAGCGCCCAGGGTCAT
>JACPXS010000006.1 GCA_016196415.1 Candidatus Omnitrophota bacterium | reverse complement strand
TGGGCTGTACGATGATGCCGGTGAGGCTGCTGACCAGCCGCGACGTCTTGGAGATCTGTGTCGTATCGATGCCCGTGGTCGCCTGGTAGAAATCGGGCCGCACCTTGAGCGACATGACGATCTCTTCCAACGAGGCGTTGCCTGCCCGCTCGCCGATCCCGTTGATCGTGCACTCCACTTGGCCGGCGCCGTGTCGAATCGCCGCCAGCGAGTTCGGCACCGAGAGGCCCAGATCATTATGACAGTGCACGCTCACCGCGGCCCGGTCGATGTTCGGGACCTGCTCGACGACGCCCTTGATGAGCGCGCCGAACTCATCCGGGATGGCAACGCCGACGGTGTCCGGGATGTTCACCGTCGTCGCGCCAGCCGTGATGACCGCCTCAAGCACCTGGTGGAGAAATTCCGGCTCGGTGCGCGAGGCGTCCTCAGGTGAAAACTCCACGTCCCGGCTATAGCGCTTCGCGTACGTCACCGCCCACACCGCCTGCCGCAGAATTTCTTCCCGCGCCTTGCGCAGTTTGTACTTGCGGTGGATCGGCGAGGTCGCCAGGAAGACGTGGATGCGCTTGCGTTTGGCCGGAGCCAGCGCCGCGGCGGCCGCGTCAATGTCGGCGGGCAGTGAACGAGCCAGCGCGGCGATCGTGGGGCCTCGCACCGCCTGCGCAATCATCTTGACGGCCTGCGCATCCCCGGGAGAGGCAATGGGAAAACCGCCTTCGATCACATCCACCCCCAGGCGCGCAAGCTGCTTGGCGATCTCCAGTTTCTCCGACGGCGTCAGGCTCGCCCCCGGACACTGCTCTCCGTCGCGCAGCGTCGTATCGAAGATTACTATACGTCGTGCCATCAAGAACTCCCCAGTTGCTGTCTGGTTTCCGCGTTAGCGCGTTTTCGCGTTTGCGCGTTGCTCCTTGAACGAACGCGCTAACTCGCCAACGCGCAAACCCGCCAACGTCATTTATTCTTCCACTCCGCCCTCTTCGATGTAGGGCTCAATGAGGTCAACGAATCGGTCCAGGGTATCCATCAAGTCGTGCTCCCCGGTGTCAAGCAGCAGCCGACGGACTTCAGCCAGGTCCACCCGCTTGGTGATGATCGCCTCGGACAGGGCGTTGGCCAACCCCCCGCGCTGCTCGGCGCTCGCTTCATGAAACCCGCGCAGCCCGGCAATGAAGACCCTCGGATCTTGCACCTGTCCCTCAAACATTCCAATCACACCCGGCTCCTCGACGTCCCGCCCGTCTTGCTTCGCAAAGCGAAACCAGCGGGGCGAGCCTTCCGCCGTCTCGGCTTCCTGCCTTCTGCTTTCTGCCTACTGCCTCCTGCTGGCTGCCTACTGTCCTTCCCAATCCACGGCATCATCGCGCGCAGCTTCCGGCCCACCTGTTCGATTTGGTGGTCGTCGTCCTGCCGCATGAGCCGCGTGAAGTTCGGACGTCCCGCCTCGTGCTCCGCGACCCACTTGCGCGCGAATTCTCCTGACTGGATCTCGCGCAGCAGCTGGCGCATGTTCTCCTTCACGTGCGCGTCAATGACCCGTGGGCCGCAACTGATATCACCCCATTTCGCGGTATCGGAGACGCGCTGCCGCATCCCCTGGATCCCGGAGGCATAGATCATATCGGTGATCAGTTTCAGCTCATGCAACACTTCGAAATACGCCAGCTCCGGCTGGTATCCAGCCTCAACCAGCGTCTCAAACCCGGCCTTGATGAGCGCCGACGCCCCGCCGCAGAGCACCGCCTGCTCGCCGAAGTTATCCGTCTCGGTTTCTTCCTTAAAGGTCGTCTCCAGGACCCCGGCGCGGGTGGAGCCAATGCCTTTGGCCCACGCGAGCGCCACCTGTTTCGCCTTCCCGGTCGCATCCCGGTGAACAGCCACAAGGGCCGGTACCCCCTTCCCCTCAAGAAACTGCGAGCGCAGCAAGCTGCCCGGTCCTTTCGGCGCCACCATGATCACATCGACGTCGTTCGGCGGCTGGATCAGTCCATAGAGGATCGAAAACCCGTGCGAGAACCCCAGGGTCCTGCCAGGCTTCAGATGCGGGGCAATCGACTCTCGATAGATCTGCGCCTGAAGGGTATCCTGAGTAAGGAGGAGGAGGACGTCGGCCTTCGCCGCGGCCTCCGCAGCGCTCACCGGTGCAAACCCATCGCGCTTGGCCACGTCATAGTTTGGTCCGCCGGACCGCTGGGCCACCATGACGTTGATGCCGCTCTCGCGCAAATTGAGCGCCTGGCCTCGCCCCTGGATCCCGTAGCCGATGATGGCGACCGTCTTGTTCTTCAGCGCCTTGAGATCCGCATCCTTCTCATAGTAGATCGTCGCCATCGGGTATCCTTTCACCAATCCTCGTGAGTGGCCAAGTGTCTAAGAGCGCCTATCACCATGACCCTGGGCGCTCTGGCTCGAGGCTCAAGGTTCGAGGCTCTCGGCACGTGCGTGACCCTCGAGCCTCCAGCCTAGAGCCTTGAGCCACGCTCATGTTGATAGAGATTCTAAGTGTCCGAAGAGTCCTTGGCCGCCGGGTCACCGGGCCGCTCCCACGAAGTAATCTTTGATCTGGGGACGGGTTAAATAGCGGATCGCCAGCACATGGGCGCCGGCGCTGACCGTCGCCAGCAGGCTCAGACCCGGTCGGCCCACCGCTGCCAGCACAGCGGCGATCGCCAGGGTGGTCGCCGTCATCAGGACGGACGCCGCCATGGCAAGCACCCGACCCCAGGATTTCAGAAGCGGAAGTCCCAGCATGACGCCGGCGGAGAGGGCCAGCCACATCATCGGCCAGATCAGCGGCCGCGCAAGCGTCCCTGTGACGATCCTCCACACCATCGAAGCCGAGAGGGTCGCGACCACCCCGTAGAAGAGGCTCAAGAGGGCCAATGGCCAAGGCACCATGTGATGATTCACGTTTGCGTAATGCGTAAGGCGTAATGTGAAAGCCAAAACAGTGCCCGGCGTCCGATGGGCACATCGAGGTTTCCCCTTACGCGTTACGCATTACACTTTACACAAGACTAGAAGTGGTTTCATAAATCCATTCATGGGGCGGGTCCGATCGGCTGCCACCCCACTGGTCCTCGCCGCGCCGCACTATCGGCGTCGTCGGCTGCGGGCCAGTGGGGGCCCGATCAGCCGCCACCCGCCGCACAGAGGGATTTATGAAACCGGTTCTACGCATTTACTTCTCAAGCGCCACGCGGCCGGTCCGCACGAGCTTCGTGATCCCATAGGGTCGGAGCTGTTCCACCAATTGATTCAACGTCTTCGTATCCCCGGCGGCTTCAATCACCACGGCGTGGTCGCTGGCATCAGCCAGCTTCGCGCCGTACCGTTTGGCCAGCTGCTCAAGCTCGGCGCGACACTCCCGCGTGGCATTGACCCGCGCTAAGAGGAGCTCGCGGTCGATGAACTCGCCGTCTTTCAGCTCCTGCACTTCAATGACATCGATGAGCCTGCCGAGCTGCCGCTTGACCTGCTCCAGCTTCTGCGCATCGGCATCCACGACAATCGTCATCCGCGAGATGGTCGGGTCTTCCGTCGTGCTGACCGTCAGCGAGTCGATATTGAAGGCCCGCGCGCTGATGAGTCCGGAGACGCGCGCCAGGACTCCGAAGTGATTCTCAACGAGACAGGAAATCGTATACTTCTCAGCCATCGAACAGGCGCTCGCAGATTTCCATCGCCCTGAGTTCGCCGAGGACACGAGTGACTCGCCGGAGTCAGCAGTCCGCGGGGGCATCTCCTCGGCGAATCCACGACACCGTTTTTTCAGCCGAGGCTCAGCTTCGCCTCTTCATCGGGCTCGGCCGGGCGGCGGTGCTGCACCTCCCCGCCGCCCTTCTTGAGGCTCTCGTACGTGCCCAACATCTGGTCGTGGGCCTTGCCTGGCGCAATCATCGGCCAGCAATCTTCGTGTTCCTCCACGAGGAAATCGATCACGGTTGGCCGGTCGGTCACCGCCATCGCTCGCTCGATGGCTGGGCGCACCTCCGCCTTCTGCTCGACTCGAATCCCCACGCACCCATAGGCTTCGGCGAGTTTCACAAAGTCGGTGGCATTGACCTTCGATTGCGCATGGCGTCCCTCGTAGAACAGATCCTGCCACTGCCGCACCATCCCGTGATGCTGGTTATTCATGATGGCGACCTTGATGGGCAGGCGGTTCCGCGCGGCGGTGGCGAGCTCTTGCGCCGTCATCTGAAAGCTGCCATCCCCGTCGATATCCCACACGACCGCATCCGGCCGGCCGCACTGCGCCCCGATGGCTGCGGGCAGGCCGAAGCCCATGGTGCCTAACCCGCCGCTGGTGATCAGCGAGCGGGGCGTGTTGAATTGGTAAAACTGCGCCGCCCACATCTGATGCTGCCCTACCCCGGTCGCCACCACGGCGCCCCCTTTGGTGACGTTCGAGAGCTCCTGAATGACCATCTGGGGCAGCAGCTTCCGCTTCTGCCGGTAGAGCAAGGGATATTGCTTTCGCATCGCCTGAAGCGTCTTGAGCCACGCCGTGGTGTCCACCGGCTGGACCATCCGGTTCAGCACCTTGAGCACTCCTTTCACATCGCCCACAATGGGGTAGTCGACCATGACGGTCTTGTTGATCGACGAGGGATCCACGTCGATGTGGATCTTCTTGGCATGCCTGGCGAACTCATCGGGCTTGCCGGTCACTCGGTCATCAAATCGCGCCCCGATCCCGATGAGCAGATCGCACTGGGCGACGGCGTAGTTGGTGTACTCAAACCCGTGCATCCCCAGCATGCCCAGGCTCAGGGGATCGCTCTCCGGAAATCCCCCCAGACCCAGGAGGCTTGTGGCTACCGGAATCCCAGCACTCCTCGCCAACTCCATCAGCTCCTGCGAAGCGCCGGCATGGATGACCCCCGCCCCGGCGTAGATCACGGGGCGCTCACTCCGCACGATCGCCTCGGCGGCCTGCCGGATCGCTGGCTCGTCAAGCTCCGGAGCGGCTTGCAGCCGGTAGCCGCGGATCGTGATGTGGTCCGGGTAGATGAACTCCGCCTCGTTCACCGTCGTGTCGACCGGCAGGTCGATGAGCACCGGGCCGGGCCGGCCGGTCGAGGCGATGTAGAAGGCCTCGCGCACCACGCGGGCTACGTCGCGCGGATCCTTCACGAGATAGCTGTGTTTGGTCACCGGCCGGGTGATCCCGATCGTATCGGCCTCTTGAAACGCGTCGTTGCCGATCACCGACGTCCGCACCTGCCCGGTAATCGCCACCAGGGGAATGGAGTCCATAAAGGCGGTGGCGATGCCGGTCACCAGATTGGTGGCGCCGGGACCTGAGGTGGCAAAGCACACCCCGACTTTTCCCGTGGCGCGGGCATAGCCATCGGCCATGTGGGCCGCGCCCTGCTCGTGACCCGTGAGGATCACCTTGATCGGGGAGCCGTAGAGCGCATCAAACGTCGGCAAATTGGCCCCGCCGGGGATGCCGAACGCGAGGTCCACCCCTTCCCGTTTGAGGCACTCCACCAAGATTTGGGCGCCTTTCATCCCACCCCCTCTTCGACTCACGGTAAATGTTCATTATAGCACCAGGGATGGAGAAACGAAAGGCGGTCTGACGACGCTGGGGGTTGCGCGGTAGCGCGTTCGCGGGTTGGCGTGTTCAACGCGCAAACGCGCCAACCCGCCAACGGGAACACGTGACGTCGTCAACGAGGCACGGACGCCTGCTGCGGTGCTGCGTCGCTGTGCCTGCCTGCCGCGCTGCCTGCCTGTGCCGTTGGCACGGCAGACAGGCGCTCGGCGCAGAGGCAGG
>JACPXS010000091.1 GCA_016196415.1 Candidatus Omnitrophota bacterium | reverse complement strand
TCGCACGCGCTGAGGAGGTCGGGAACGTCGTCCCGGCATCCCAAGAACCTGATGGAACCCTCCAGATGGCGAGCGCGGGTGGCGGCTTCCAGCGCGGCCCGTTGCGGACCATCGCCGATCAGCAAGCACACGAGGGTCGGCCAGCGGTCGATGAGCTGGCGAACGCTCTCGATGAGCAGTGCCGGGGTCTTGGGCGCCTGGAGACGCCCGACCATTCCGATCACCGGCTGATCCGGGCTCAGCCGCCATTGGCGCCGCACCCGGTCGCGCAACCCCGCTTGCGGGCTGATGGCGGACTCGATGCCGTTTCGAATCGTCACGATCTGATCCGGACGGACCTTGCGCTTGCGCAGTAACTCCTCCGTGGTCGAGGCGGAGACGCTGATGACACGGTGCGGCAGCGTTCGATAGACCCACCGTTCCAGGCCGTCGAACAACGCCTGGGTCCTCGACGGAGCCTGGGTCAACCGCAACGGTCCGTGCGCCGTGCTCACCACGCACGGCACCCCGCACAGGCGCGCCGCAAGCCCTGCGATGAGATCGCTCTTTGACATGTGGGTCTGCACAATCGAGGGGCGCTCTCGGCGGATCAAGCGGCAGAGCTGCCACAGCGCCTTGAGGTCCTTGAGCGGATGGACGGTTTTCGTCAACGCCACCGGATGGTGAGGCACACCGAGTTGTCTCGCGACGGATTCCTGAACGCGCTCCATCCCTGACACCAGGTGGATGTTAAATCGATCTCGCGGCAGGCGGCGGATGAGATTCGCCAGGTAGGTCGTCACGCCGCCGGCGTCAAAGCTTGTCGTGATCTCGAAGAGCTTCACTCGCGGGACCGGGCGGAGGAGGAGGCGGTCATACAACGCTTCGGTCTGGCGGACAACGTGATGCATCTCAAACCGGGCTTCAAACTCCTGCTCGGCCGCCTCCCCAAGCTGCTTTGCCAGTTGCAGGTCCTGCAACAGCTCCTCCAGGGCCGCGATCAACGCGCCTGCCGAGCCTGGAGGAATGAGCAGGCCGGTCGTTCGATGCGTGATGAGCTCGGGAACTCCTCCGACGGCCGTCGCAATAATGGGCCGGCCGGCCCCCATGGCCTCGATGACGGCCAACGGGGATCCTTCAAGGAGCGAGGGGAGCACGAAGACGTCGATCGCGCTCAACCACGCGCCAACATCACGCTGGGTGCCAACAAAGGTCACGCGGTCGGACAATCCCAGGGCGCGAGTGTGCGCCTCCAACGCGGCTCGGCCCGGCCCGTCTCCCACGCAGACGCAATGCCACCCGGGCCGATCAGGCACCACGCGGGCAAGCGCCTCCAGCAACACGCGATGGCCTTTCCGAGGTTCCTCCAACCGGCTGACCACTCCGATGAGCGTGACGGCGTTGTCCACACCAAGGAGGGTTCGCTTGACGCGCCGCTCCTGAGGATCGGGGTGTCGTCGCGCCACCGCATTCGGGATGACCTGAATCCGCGTCGCGTCCAACCCCTCAACCTGCACAATGCCACGTTTGACGGCATCGGAGACGGCAATGAGCGCGTCGTTCCACCGCGACGTCCACCGATCGAGGAAGCGGTAGCGCCACTTCCGCCTGGCCTCCTCCACCATATGGCAGGTCGTGACGATGCGAGGGACGCGACACCAGCGACCGACCACGCGGCCGAGCCAATCCGCATGCAGGAGGTGGGTATGCAGGATCTCCGGCCGCTCGCACCGCAGCACCCGTCGCAACCGCCAGACGATTCGAAGGTCGAATTTGTGCCGGGCGGCCAGATTGTGCACGCGCGCTCCAGCCAGCTCAAACTCCCGCAGCAGTTCTCCCCCGACCACGGTGCAGACCACTGGCTTAAAACGGCGCTGGTCCAGGCACCTGATGAACTCCAGGAGCAGCTTTTCAGCTCCGCCGATATACAAGCCGGTGATCAGATACACGATGGTGGTGCGCGGCGTCGCCGCCGTCGTTTCGCGCCATGACCGAGAAGCGTCCTCCGCCGTCGAACCAGCTCGACGGGCCATGGGCTCGCAGGGCTCGATCAACGCCGTCATGGGGCTCGTCGCTCAAGGGAGTGCGCGGCGTTCCGGCGCAAAATGGGCAGTCCCTCCACCCGATCCCATTCGTCAAAGGGACACTCCGTCGCCGTCCCGAACCGACGACGAAGCCAGAACTCCCCGGCGTTCAACCGGAGATAGCCCTGCCTGAAGATGGCCGCGAAATCCTGCAGGCTCATGAGCCCATCCACCACAGAGCGAGGCAACCGGTACCAGTCGCCCTGCGAGCCTTGCGGAAGCGGCCCGGACCAGCAGGTCAGCGCGCCGGCATAGCCGGCCGACGCCGCGGCGTGAACGGTCTGCGCGTCAAAAACCCCGTAGGGATAGCAGAAGAAATCGACCGATCGTCCCAGTCGCTGCTCCAACGCCCGCTTACTGCCCTCCAGTTCCTCGGTCAGCGCGCGCGGCTCAAGCTGCACCATGGGATAGTGCCGCCGCCCGTGGGATTGGATATCCCACCCCAGCCGGCACAACGCCTCAAGCTGATCCCACCTCAACAGCGGCAGCTCCGGCCCGGTGAGGAACGGCCGATCAAACGCGTTGGTCTTCCCCACGTAATCGGTCACCACGAAAATCGTCGCAGCCAGGCCTCGTTCAGCGAGAATCGGCGCGGCATCTCGCCACACCCCTTGAAATCCGTCATCGAAGGAGAGGATCACGGACCTCGGGGACACCGCCCTTCCGACGTTGACCGCCTCCCACCACTGCCGAAGCGTCAGGAACTGGTAGCGATGGCGCAGGAGCCATTCGATGTGCTGCCGGAACCGCTCAACGGAGACCGACAGGTCATCCTGCCCATCGCCGACGGTGTGGTATCCAAGGATCCTAGGCCGCGGATCGATCGTCGGCCCCGTCAGGAAGGAGAGCGCCCGGATGCCGATGTATCGAAAACGCTTCACTCGGCGTTTCAGATGCGGTCGGTCGACGCAAAATAGCTTGGCGCGCTTGATAGCGCGCCGCACATGCAAAGCGCTCTTCTGAGGGCCCGCAAACCAGCTCAGACAGTAGACCCAGGCTCCCACGTAACTCAACAGCGCCGACACCGGTCGAAACGCGATGCGAGGACGCCGGTGGTGATAGGACACGTTGACGCCCATCAGCGGGATGAGGGCAATCGTCCGGAGCAGCAGGTAGGCCGCCGCCTGCCACCGAGTGCGCAGCACAAGTCGATACCCCGATGCCGGATGCTTGCGGGCGACTTGCGCGTTGCCGCGCTCATACCAGACGGTCTTCCGCACCATGGCCCAGAACGTCCGGGGGGGAGCGTACTCGACCCACCCCGTTGAGAGAAAGGAGATGCGCCCGCCCTGCTGGCGCAGGCGATAGAGCAACTCGAAGTCTTCCCCGCTCACGAGACGCTCATCAAATCCTCCCAGGCGCTCAAAGGTCTGCCGTCGCATCGCCAGGCACCGCCCGCTCACGGCGTCATACCAGGGCACGTCGATAAGCGGCGCGGCATCGGACGCGGCGGGCGCAACCGAGCTGAAGGATTCCCAAACCTGCCATCGCTGGAACCACGTCGCGTCCTTGATGAGGCGCACGGGCACCCCGATGGCGGCTTGGACATTCACCGACAACTCCAACGCGTCAACGAGGTCCTCAAGCAGCCGTGGATGCCCCAGGTGCACGTCGTCGTCGAAAAAGATCAAGAGCTGCCCGGCGGCGCGCGACGCCCCGCGATTGCGCGCTCTGGCCGGGGTGGGCGGCTCGGTGTTCACGATGAGCTCCCAATCGCGAAACGTCTGCTTGATCAATTGCGCCCGAAGCGCATCGATCGCTCCTGTGCGCGACGGGATGATGACGGAAACACGCGGGGGGTGGATCATCGAGCGGTCATCGCGACGCGGCTGCGGGAATGCCGCGGGGCGGATTGTGCCCACCGAGCCGCCACCAAGGGAAACGCCATCAGCAGCCACACCACGACGATGTCGGCCCCCCTGCCCCGACCGAGGATGGCGCCGTTTTCAAAACAGGCGAATGCCAGCAACCCCGCCATGGACGCACAGCATCCAAGCGCAACGGCGCGATCCCAGCCGTGAAGGAGCGACGTGGCCGCCGTTCGCGCAGCACGGGCCCAGATGACCGTCAGGATGCCCAGACCGACCGCTGAGGGCACGCCCATCTCGGCGCCTTTGGTGAGGAAGACATTGTGGGCTTCGCCGAGGAGCTTGGTGGGCGGCAAGAAGAAGGTGTTGCCGTTCGCGTCGCGGAGCAAAAAGTCCACCGTGAGGAATTGGTTCTGAAACCAGCGGCTCCAATTGCCGGGACCGACTCCAAGCCATGGATGCTCACGCATCGCTTGCAGCGCAGCGGCCCACACGAGGTCGCGCCCAGAAAGCCACAACCGAATTCCCTCAGGGTGGCGCAAGGCGTGCCATCCCAACCAGCCACACCCCAGCAACCCCATCAGGACCCCGCGAGTCAGCCAGCGGCGTACGCGAGGCGAGCCCATCCACCACATGGCGATGACGACTCCAATGGAGGCGGCCAGACAAGCTGCGCGCGATCGCGACACCACCAACGCCCCGACGACGAGACCGACAGACGCCAGGCTCAGCCACCGTCGCCAACGCGCTGAAGCCATGCGCACGCTCACCATCACCGGGAGCACCGACGCAAAGCACAGGCCTAAGTCGCTGTTGGTCCGGAGATGGCTTCCGACGATCCACGCCCCCCACGAGCTTGCGTGGAGGAGGCGCGCCGCCTCACCGAGCAGCAACAGGCCGGCCAGCACCACGGTGACCCGCTCCATCCATGTGAAGAGCCCTCGAATACGAGCCTTCGTACAACACCAGTTCAGGTACGTGAAGAACGTTAGGAAGGACAGCAGGTACCGGGCGATTTCCTTCAGACTCGCCACCGGATCAAGCGCATGAAGGGTGGCGATCGCGGCCCAGCATCCCCACAGACCCGCGCAGACCCAGAACCCGCTGTGCACCAGATCCACAGGACGCCCTGCCTCGGCCAACTCCATCCACGCGCCGGCGAGGAAGACCGCCAACAGGATCCAGAACAGGGGCGAGGTCACGGCGGGGGGGAGGTAATTCGTCACCAGCAGCGTCAGCACCAGCAGCGCCCTCCAAGACGCCTGAGGGTGCTGGAGCCCAACCGCGCAGAGGAGCAACCCCGCCAGCCCTGCCAGCCCAAGCGCCCACGATCGCACCCCCATCACTCCACAGATCAGCCCGAGGGCGCCGACCAGCAAGAGCCCTGGCAGCCTCCGTCCCGACTGCGATGCGGAGGGAACCAAGAGAGCGCCTGTCTGGGCCATCACGTCAGCACCTCACGGAGCCATGTCGGATTCGAAGCGTCCAACGCTTCACCGCCGCTCTCATGCGCGCCGATGGAAGTGAGCGGTCGCTGCCGTCGCATCTGCCACAGCACGATCGCGCCGGAGCCGACCGCGCCCCCCAACCTGAGACCTGGCCCGGCGCTCATCCACTGCGGGACGACATGAACCACCAGCCATGGCATGAGGATCGTGAGCCCGCTCACGACTGCGAGGGGCCAATACAGCATGACAAAACGAGCTCGGATCTCCTGGGCCGACTCACCCAAGTGGCGAAAGACCATGCGCAGCAAACCGCTCGCGCAGACGCCATACGCCAGGAGCGTTCCCCACGCAATTCCCCCAAGCCCCCATCCACACGACGCGAAGGCGGCGCTGGCCACGACGTTGGTCGCAATCGCGATCCCGTAGACCGGCAGCGCCTCCCGCTGCTTGCCCAGCGCGACAATAAAGGACTTCGTGCACACCGCAAGCCCCAGAAACACGCTGCCCCAGATCAGCACGCGCAGCGCCACGAGGCCCGGCGTATACGACGGGAGCCAGCGTCCGACCAAGGCCGGAACGAGCAGATCGAGGACGGCGAATCCGACGGGCATCAGAAACGCCAGCGTCCTGAGCGGAAACCACACATGGTCCCGCACCTCATCAGCCCGTTGGCGGCGCGCGTAGTCCGCGTACAACCTCGGCTCCACCACCGCCGCCATCACCGACGGGAACAATCCGCACAATTGCGCCAGCATCGCAGCCAGCGAGTAGTAGCCGAAGCCGACCACTCCCGCCACTCCCAACACGATGACGCGATCGATCCAGCCGAGCGCTTCAAAGACGAGCGTCATCGCCAGGATCGGCCAGCCGACCGCCACCATCGATCGGACCTGCGCCCATGACCAGCGCAACCGCCAAGGATAGCGCGCGCGTCGTCGGAGATACCATAAGCCGATCGCTGGGGTGAGGATCGAGACGGCAAACAGCCCTGCGAGCCCGTACGACACCACCCACCAGCAGGTCAACCCCAGGCTGATCGCGCTGGAGAGCAACAGGCTGCGGCTCACGTGAGTAAATCGCTCTTCGGCGCGCGCAATGACCTGCTCAAACAGCCAGAGGACTTCAAGCGGGAGCGCTGCTCCCGCCACCACCCATCCGACTCGAACCAGCGGCGTGGTGTTCGCTGGAAGGCGCCAGGCGACCGTCCACAGCACCAGCGTGGCGATGGCCAGCACTCCGGCGAAAACGGTCCAGGCGAGTTGCGCGGCGGCGCATGCCAAATCCTCGCGCCCTCGGCTTCGGTCCATGGGAATCGCTCTGGCCGCCGCATCCTGGATCCCTCCATGCAGATAAAAGCCGAAGGAGAGGATCAGGGTCAGCGATCCCCAGAAGCCATAGAGCTGAGGCCCGAGACAGCGCGCATTGATGAGCCCCCGTAACGCTGTCAGCGCGCGACACAGGTAGGTCGCGCCCGCGTAGTGCATCGTATGACGCCACACCGCAAGCCGGTTGAGCGGAGGAGGCATCACTCGCAGATCAGACGGAGCGGGGGAGAGACTCGGCATTGAGCTGACGTTGCTGCAGGCGCCCGAATCGTCTGAGGCCAAAGACGACGGACAAGCGCTCGGGCGGCTACCCTGGAGAGGGGGTGTCATCCCGTGAACGACGAGCAAGGAAATCGACGGGTGGGTTCACGGATGACGAATGTGCCGGAGCAGCTCCATTGCCGTCTGCACTGAGGGAGAGGCTCCCTGCCAACGGGATCGGCATCAGCCGCTCGCACCATCCGTGAATGGCCAATCGGGCGCCATGCGATCGAACTGCCAGGAGGCCGAGCAGCACCGGCATCATCGCAAGACCCGCAAGACCGCAGATCGCGGCGACTGCCAGCGCCATCATCCACAGGCGAGGCCATCGAACGGATGGCGGAAGCGCCTCATCTAAGAGGGTGAGATTCCGAAATGTCGTCGTAGTAGTAGAGGAGGGCTGGCTCCATGTCGCCACAGACAATTGCACCCGAGCCCGCTGATTGAGGAGGTCCTGGTAGCGCTGTTTGGCTTGGGCCATGACGGTATCCAGCGTTCCGACGTGCGGACTGTCCGCCAGGGGGGCCGACGCGCCCTGCGCGCGAGCCAACCCTTCTTGCAGCGCCGTCCGGCGGCCACTCGTGTAGCGCGCCAACAATCGCTCTAAGGCGTCTTTCTCTCGCTGCACTTG
>JACPXS010000005.1 GCA_016196415.1 Candidatus Omnitrophota bacterium | reverse complement strand
GGCGATAAGGTGGCGGATTGCGTGGCGCTCTTTGGGTTTGAGAAGTACGAAGCGTTTCCGATCGATGTCTGGATGGAGCGGGCCATGCGCTACTACTTCCGCCACACGCGCATGACCCGCGCACGGGTCCACGACTACGCGCGGAAACATTTCGGTCCGTATGCCGGCTATGCGCAGCAGTACCTGTATCATTACGTGCGAAATCTACGACAGCCCTCAGCAGCCAGCCATCAGCGCTCAGCAAAGGCCGAAACACCTCTCATGGCTTCAACTGATCGCTGATGGCGATTGTGGATGGGATTACTGCCGGGCGGGCAGTTCAGTCACGCTCTTCTTGAGGATCTTGCCGTGCTGATCGATCTCATAGATGATCGGGGCCCCGGTGGCGATGTTGAGTCGGAGGACCTGCGCCTTCGTCAACCGGTCGAGGTCCATGACGATGGCGCGCAGGCTGTTGCCGTGGGCGACAACGAGGATCGTCTGCCCCTGCCGGATGAGCGGCAGGACCTTGGCCTTGAAGTAGGGCAGGGTGCGCGCGGCGGTATCCTTGATGCTTTCACTGATGCCCTCGGGGTTCAGGCCGGTCCGGTCCTTGGGCGGGGCGATGTCGTAGCTGCGGCGCCAGATGTGGACCTGCTCCTCGCCGTACTTCTTCGCGGTCTCGGCCTTGTTCAGCCCCTGGAGCGCGCCGTAGTGCCGTTCATTGAGGGCCTGGTCACGCTCCACGGGGAGAGACATCTGGCCGAGTTCTTGGAGGACGATGTCGAGGGTTTCCTGCGCACGCACCAGCACCGACGTGAAGGCGCGGTCGAATTTCAGGTGCTTGATGAGGGCGGCCCCGCGCCGGGCTTCTTCGCGGCCCGCGTCGGTCAAGGGTACATCGATCCACCCGGTGAAGCGGTTTTCCAGATTCCATTGCGACTGCCCATGACGAATCAAGACCAACCGACCCATCGCGCCGCTCCTCTCGTTCGAGTCGAGGGAGAGCATGGTAACACAGCAGCGCGCTGCGACACAACCCACCCCGTGGAATGGGTAGTGCCTCAAGTTGCCAGGGCCTGCCGCTGCGCCACCCCACGCGTCCTCGCCGCGCCGGACTCCCGCCATCGTCGGCTACGGGCGCCGTGGGGACCCCGGCTCTGCCTCGACTGCGCTCAGCATTCGTCCCGAGCGAGGCAACGCCGAGTCGAAGGACTCCGCGTCACCCGGAAAATTGAGGCATTACCCGTGGCTGATCCGGCTCCTGTGATGCGCATGCGCGCGACATGCTCTTGACAGCCTGGAGCAGGTATGGTACGAACTATAGTAATGAACGCAAACGTGATGTGTATCCGGTCTTCAGAAGCCCGCGCGATCTGCGGTGGATCGCGCCGGGTGATCTGAGGGCCGACGCCTCACCAGTGTACAACTTAACCGATGGGTGGAGGGATTCCCCGGTGGGGGGTCCCTTTTTCGTCGCCCGCGTCAGGGAGCCATGATGGGGTCTCACCGGGTCGGGTTGACCTATAACGTCAAAAGCGAATTGGTCCTCAAGCCGGGCGATCCGCCGGATCTGAACGCCGAGTTCGATCATGAGGAAACGATTCAGCACATCGAGCGCGCGTTCCAAGAAGCCGGCCATGACGTCGTGCGGATCGGCAACGCGCGCCAGTTTCTGGAGCAGGTGGGGCGGCTCAACGTGGAGATCGTCTTCAATATCGCGGAAGGGTATGAAGGCCGTAACCGAGAATCGCAAGTGCCCATCCTGCTGGAGATGATGCGCATCCCCTTCGTGGGAGCCGATGGGCTGACGCTCGGGCTGACGCTCGATAAGGTGTTGACGAAGAAAGTGTTGATCGCCGAAGGCATTCCCACGCCGCGCTATCTCGAAGTCAACGATCCGGAGAAGCTCTGGCACGCGGATCTCAGCTACCCCTTGATTGTGAAGCTGCGCTGCGAGGGATCCAGCAAGGGGCTGAGCGAGCGATCGTTGGTGAACACCCCGGAGGAACTCCGCCGGCAGGTGCGTTGGCTGACGGACGCCTACCATGGCGCTTCGGTGTTCATCGAAGAGTTCATCGAGGGTCGAGAGTTCACGGTCGCGATTATCGGCAATGAGCATCCCGAAGTCTATCCGGTCTGCCAAATCGCGCTGGATGGGCAGACCGATCTCGGGCGGAAGTTCTTCACCTTCGCGTATCTCCGGTCGGGATCAGAGTACATCTGTCCGGCTCCCGTTCCGGAGGCGCTCGCCCGGCACATGCAGGAGCTGGCGCTGCGCACCTATCAGGTGGTGGACTGTCGAGATTTCGGCCGCGTGGATTTCCGTGTAGACCGTCAGGGCCATCCGTACGTGCTGGAGATCAACCCGCTCCCATCGCTGTCCACCGAGGACGTCTTTAACTTTATTGCCAAAACGCGCGGCATGACGCACTACCAGATCATCAACCGGATCTTGGACACGGCGCTGGCGCGCTACGGACTGATCCCGCCACCGGTCTCCCAGCCGCAGGCCGGCGCAGTCCGCATTGGGGGCGGGATCGGATGAACATCACGCCACAACGCGGATTCGTCTACGCGATCGCGCTGACCTATAACGTCAGGCGAGCCGTCTACGAGCGGGACGGGATCCCGTTCGACGGCGACTCGGAGTTCGACAGCCCCAAGACGATCGAGATGATCGCCAACAGCTTGCGGGCGAACGGGCATACCGTTCACCAAGTGGAGGCGACGCAGGATCTGCCCCAGTGGTTTCTCGCGCATCGAGTGGATCTCGTGTTCAATATCGCCGAGGGCGCCTACGGAGCGCATCGGGAGTCGCAAGTGCCGGCCATCTTGGAATCGCTCGGGGTGCCGTTTACCGGATCCAACAGCGTCACGCTGGCGCTGGCGCTTGATAAAGCCAAAACCAAACAGATCCTCGCCTCCGAAGGCATCCCGACACCCCCCTGGCAGCTCTTCCCCACGCCGACGACCCCGCTCAACCCGCGGTTGGAATTTCCGCTCATTGTCAAACCCAATCGAGAAGGGTCCAGCAAAGGGATCTGGCGCGAGAGTGTGGTGGGCGATGAGCCGTCGTTGCGTCGCCAAGTCGCACGGATCTTCGAGCGCTACCATCAGGAAATCCTTGTGGAGGAGTTTATCGAGGGGAAAGAGCTGACCGCGGGTGTCATTGGCCATGCCCCGCTGCCCGTCCTCGAGATCGACTTTACGCCCTGTCGCACCTCGGAAGAGTTCTTCTACTCCTGGCGGATGAAAGAGTTTCAAGGGGACGCCTCGCGCGGGCTGGCCCCTGCGCTGCATTGCCCAGCCAGGCTTGATGGACCGACCACCGCGCGAGTGCAGGGCCTGGCATGGCGGACCCATCGGCTCCTGGGATGTCGTGATGTCTCCCGCACCGACATCCGACTCCGGGCTGACGGCACGCCCTTTGTTCTCGAAGTGAACCCCTTGCCGGGCCTCAGCCCCCTGGACAGCAACTTCCCCGTCATGACCCAGGCCGCAGGATTCTCCCATGAAGCGCTTATCCAGCGGATCGTGGCATTAGCCATGGCCCGCTATCGCCACACCTCCCACTTCCAGTCTCCTGTCTGCGCCGCGCGTTCGTGTTCCGTCCCGGGCGGGGCGGTCAACAGCGGTGAGGCAGACGAGCGGAAGGGGAGCGCGACGGTCCATCTTCAAGAGCCCTCAGCATCTGCCCGATCCTGTGAGGCCCCCATGGGGCCCGACGCAGGACGCATGCTGGGCGAAGTCGGCGCGCGCGGTGAGCCGAACGGTTCCTTGGAGCGTTGGACAAAGGAGGAGGGCGTACGGTGAGCTGGGAAGCATTTCGGCGGATCCCGTTGTGGAAGGACATCCCGCTGGAGCAGTGGGAGACCTACCGGTGGCAGATGGCCAACCGGATCCAGACGGTGGATCAGTTGCGTCAGGTCATTCGCCTGACCTCTTCAGAAGACCATGCGGTGACTCGAAAATCAGGGCGGTTCATCATGGCCATCCCTCCGTATTGGGCCGCCCTGATGGATCCCGAAGACCCGACCTGTCCCATCCGCCGTCAAGCGGTGCCGGTCGAAGACGAGTATAATTTGAGCCCCAACGACATGATCGATCCGTTAGGGGAAGACAGCCATATGCCCGTGCCGGGGCTTGTGCATCGCTATCCGGACCGCGTGCTGCTGCTGGTGGTGGAGGTCTGTTCGATGTACTGCCGGTTCTGCACGCGCAGCCGTGTCGTGGGCACCAGCGCGGGATTTAGCAAGTCGGCGAACATCGACCAGGCCATCGACTACATCCGCGCGCACCGCAAGATCCGCGATGTCCTCATCTCGGGCGGAGACCCGCTCACCCTCTCGGATGAGCGGCTCGACGAGGTGCTCACGAAGCTGAAAGCGATCCCGCATGTGGAGTTTGTCCGGATCGGAACGCGCAATCCGGTGACCTTGCCGTATCGGGTGACCGAGTCGCTCTGCGAGGTGCTCCGCAAGCACAAGCCGGTATGGATGAGCTTGCATTTCAACCACCCGAAAGAGGTTACCCCGCCCGTCAAGAACGCCTGCGGCATGCTGGCCGATAGCGGCGTTCCCCTCGGCTCGCAGACCGTGCTGATGAAAGGCGTCAATGACCGTCCCGCGATCATGAAGAAGCTGTTCCATGAGCTCCTGAAGATTCGGGTGCGGCCGTACTACCTCTATCAGTGCGATCCGGTCAAGGGGACCGCGCATTTCCGCACGTCGGTCTCCACGGGCATCCAGATCATCGAGAAGCTCCGCGGGCACACGACAGGCTATGCGGTGCCAACCTTCGTGGTGGACGGGCCAGGCGGCGGGGGGAAAATTCCGTTGATGCCGAACTATGTCGTCAGCGTCAAGGATGGCGTCTGGACGTTGCGGAATTTTGCCGGCAAGCTGTTCACGTACAAAGAGGAATCCGTCAACGGGGCCGGGTCGCGCGTGAGCAGCGTTGAGCCATCGTACGCATTGATCCAGTAAGGATCGCGTTGCCGTCCCTTCGGCGCGGGCCATGCCCGTGGGACTCGACACGATGCGCCCCGCGTCCAGCGCTGGACGCGGGGCGTGTGTCTCCGCCTGCGGCGCTGCGGTGGAAAGTCGGTTGCGGAGCGTGTACAGTAGAGTGAGGTTCCCGGAGTCGAGAAGAGCACGACGCATCCGCTATGCGCACTCTCGCTGCTGTGTTGTTTACGATTGGGGTTGTGGCGGGTTGCGCGCCTCCAAATCGTGAGGCGCTGACCAAAGAAGTCCTCAGGGCTGATCCGGCCTTTAAAGAGATTCTGGACAAACACCGGGATTTCTCCAACCGTATTCAGACCTACGAGCGCGAGCTGGCGCTGAAGCGCACCACGATTGAACAGAGCATCGCGCAACTGCGCAAGGATTTGGCATCCGCCACGGCGCATGTCAACAGCCGGACGGATGAGTTGAAAAGGCGTATGGACCCCGATCGCCAGCGACTGGAGCTGGCCCTGTCGATGGCGGGCGAGGAGCTGCGGGCGAAACGCGCCCAACGGGCGAGCCTCGGCCGCTCGATCGCTCAGCTCAAAAAAGCGCTGAGCGCTTCGCGGGGGACATGGACCGATGAAGAACGCGCCCGCCAGGAGGCGCAAATTCAAGACATGCTGCGTGATGGTTCCCGCTTGGACCAAGAGCGGGCTGCGCTGCACGCGCATATGCGGCTGCTCAAGATCAAGCTGCGGTTGATTAAGCTCTAGAACCCATCCCGCCAACCTCCAGGG
>JACPXS010000095.1 GCA_016196415.1 Candidatus Omnitrophota bacterium | reverse complement strand
CCGCACGACCTGAGGAGCCATCTTCTTGGTCACCGTGCCGGCGACGATCATGAGATCCGCCTGTCGAGGCGAGGCCCTGAAAATCTCCGAGCCGAAGCGGGCGATGTCGTAGCGCGAGGCAGCGGTGGCGATCATCTCGATGGCGCAGCAGGCGAGGCCGAACTGGAGCGGCCAGATCGAGTTGCTCCGGCCCCAGTTGACGAGCCGATCCCACGTCGTCACGTAGACGCCGTGTTTTTGCAATTCGCTTTGAAGGCCTTCGTCAGCCGTCATGAGGACACCTGCAACGTTATTCCCATTCCAACACGCCTTTCTTCCACGCGTAGACCAAGCCCACCGCGAGGATGGCAAGAAACACCACCATCTCAGCGAGCGCCGTCGGCCCGAGCATCTTCCAGACGAGCGCCCACGGATAAATGAAAATTACCTCAACGTCGAAAATCACAAAGAGCAATCCGTACACGTAGTACTGCACCCGGAACTGAAACCACGGATCGCCCTCGGATTCCAGGCCGCACTCGTACGGAGCCTGCTTGGAATACCCCGGCTTCTTCGGGGCGATGAACTTCGCCAAGATAAGCGGGGCCACCCCCAGCGCAATCGCGACAACCGTGAGCAAGCCGATAAAGAGATACTGCTGTGTATACGGGGACATGGCCTTCGGTTACCTTTGGCAGCAAGCCCAGCGCATAGGGATGTTGCTATTGAGAATTGTATAAGTAATGGAACATCTCAACCATCCCAGGGTAAGTCGGACGCCTTGATGCACGCCCACAGGAGTGGTGGCGAGCGGCGGAGCCGCTGGGTGGCCCGCCGAAGTCTCCCGCGCAATTGCGCCAGGTGCGGCGGGGCGCCGTTAGCCAACGCCGCATCCGCCTGATTCCAAATATGCTCCGCCGGGTTAAGTTCTGGCGCGTAGGGCGGGAAGTCGTAGGGGTGCACCCGGGGATGGGCGGCCAGATAGGCCGTGACCTCTCGCCGCGTGTGAATGGTGCCACGGTCCCACAGCAACACCACGGCACCCCACAGATGCCGCAGGAGGGTCCGGAGGAAGACGCGGACATCCAAGCCGGTGAAGGCCCGGTCCGCCGCGAGGTGCAGATAGAGCCCCAGGTGCTGCTGGCGAGGGGAAACCGTGAGGGCGCCGATGGCCGAGAGCTTGTCGCGCTTATACCAATGGTAGAGGGACGGGGTGTGGCCCTTCGGGGCCCAGGTGCGTCTGACGGTTGGGGTGAGCGAGAAGCCGCTCTCGTCGAGGAACACCAGGTGGGCGCCGAGCCGTTCAGCCTTTTTTTATATGCGGCCAGACGGACCGTCGCCAGTAGGCAATCGCCGCTTCGTTCCGTTGCAGGGCCCGGCGCTCCGGCTTCTGACAGCTCCACCCCAGCCCGCGCAAGAGCCGCCACACGTGGGCGGGGTGATAGCGGACGTGATACTGGCGCGCGATCTGGTCGGCAATGCGGGGCAACGTCCAGAGGTCGGTCCCATAACCGCAGGCCAGCGGCCCCTTCAGCAACCGTCGTACCAAGCGCTGCCGCTGGGAGCGGGAGAGCTTGGGCGGTCGGCCGGGGATCGGCTTGGGAGCAAGCCCTCTCAGCCCCGCTCGCTTGGCAGTGTGGCGCCAGCGGGACACCGAGCTCTTGGCGCAGCCCAGCTGCTCCGCCACGGCCGACTGAGTCAGGCCCCTCTTCAGCAGCTCGAGGGCGCGTCGGCGACGCCGCTCCAGCTGACTGGGGCTGCCAGGAGGTCGCATGCCGCCCATGATAGCCGAATCGGTCAGGATATTCCATTGTTTATACAGGACTCAATAGTTTGACGCCTGTTTGACGCCTTCTGTCGGGCTGTGTTAGAGTAGCACGTCGTCCTCGACGCTCGTGCCGTCTTCACCAAGCACGATCCATCGGCAGAAATTTGCTTCGCAACAGTTCCCATGGATGTGCGAGAGAATTTTGAGCGCGTGCGATCGCAAATCGAGCGGGCCTGTCAGCGGTCTCACCGGCCCGCCGCTTCGATCACGCTCATCGGGGTCACCAAGGGCGTGGGTCTTGAGCTCATGCAAGAGGCGATGGCGCTTGGGCTGACGGACGTGGGGGAGAACCGCGTCCAGGAAGCCCAAGTGAAACAGGCGGCGCTAGGGTCAAGGGGCCAGGGGCCAGGGGAAATCCGGTGGCATCTGGTTGGGCATTTGCAACGAAACAAAGCGAAACATGCCGTGGAGCTATTTGATGTCATCCATTCGGTGGATTCGATCGCACTGGCTGAGGAGCTGGAACGTCACGCCGCCAAAGACGCTCGAGGCTCTAGGCTCGAGGCTGGAGGTAAGAACCGGAAGGTCCTTGAAGTATTCGTCCAAGTGAATGTCTCAGGAGAACGCACGAAGTGTGGTTGCGCGTCATCTGAGGCGCGTGCATTATGCCAAGTGATCTTAATGACAGGACATCTGAAACTTGCCGGGATGATGACCATTGCGCCGCTAGGAAGCCATGCGGAGCAAGCCAGGTCATGGTTTCGTCAATTACGGCAGTTGCGAGACGAAGTCGTAGTGACCTTGAGCCTCGAGCCTCGAGCCTTGAGCCTGTCAATGGGCATGTCGCAGGATTTTGAAGTGGCCATTGAAGAGGGGGCGGACATCGTGCGAATCGGCACCGCCATTTTTGGGCCAAGAGCAGATCGAAATGCGGAATGGGGAATGCGGAACGGGGAATGACTTCAAGGCGCCACGCTCATTCCACATTGCGTCCATTGCGAGGCTTGAGGATTGGTTTCATCGGGGCCGGGACGATGGGCCAGGCGCTCATCGCAGGACTCCTGGGCCGCGGAGTTTCCCCGGCAGCCATCCGGGCTGCTGAAGCGAATCCGGACACTCATCGCCGGGTCGCTGCGCGGTTTCGCGTCGGAGTCAGCGCAGATCTCTCGGCCGTGGTGCGCGCCTCCGATGTCGTGGTCCTTGCGGTGAAACCGCAACAGGTCCCTGACGTCTTGCCCCCGCTTCGCCTGCACGTCCGTCCGCGTCAGGTGGTGATCTCCATCGCCGCCGGGATCACGCTGCGCTGGCTCCAGGCCCGGCTGCCCGGCATCCCGGTGGTGCGCGTGATGCCCAATTTGCCGGCGACGGTCGGTTGTGCCTTCTCGGCGATCACGCCGGGCCGCTTCGCCACGGCCCGCCATCGAACCATCGCCCTCGCGCTCTTCAACGCGGTGGGAGACACCCTTGAGCTTCCCGAGCGGCTGCTGGATGCGATCACTGCGGTGAGCGGCTCCGGTCCCGCCTACGTCTTTTTCCTGGTGCAGGCGTGGGAAGAAGCCGCCAGGACGTTGGGGCTTCCGCCGCGCATCGCCTCGCGGGCGATTCGCCAGACGCTGGAGGGTAGCGTTCGCCTGTTGCGCTCAAGCCCTGAGCCCGCCACGGCGCTCATCAGCCACGTCGCCTCCAAGGGGGGCACGACCGAAGCCGCGCTCACCGTGCTCAGCGCGCGGCGCGTCGCGGCCCACTTCGCGGAAGCGCTCAAGGCCTCCGCTCGGCGCTCGAAAGAGCTGTCATGGTCCTGATGGACCCTCAGGGGTTCAGGCGCGCCATGTCCCGATAAAGGAGGGGTCCGATGTTTGTCCTCGCGAATGGCTTGCAAGCGATCGCCGCCATCCTCGACAAGGTGTTGTGGCTCTACAGCCTCGTCATCATGGTGGCGGTCCTGATATCGTGGGTGAGCCCGGATCCGTTCAATCCGATCGTCCAGTTCCTGCGATCCGTCACCGAACCCCTCTTCGCCTGGGTTCGGCGCCGGCTCCCATTTGTGGTAGTTGGGATGATCGATCTCTCTCCGCTGGTGACATTGATGCTGATCCAACTCCTGCAGATGGTCGTCATCCGGTCGCTGTTTGACTTGGCGTTCCGCCTCCGCTAGCAGAAGGTTTGAGAGAGCGACGCGAAGATGGGGAATGGGGAATGCGGAATGGGGAATGATTGGGGTTGTCCAATCCGCACTCCGCAATTCGCACTCCACATTTCCGTCTTGCGGACTGAGATGGCATGGACTACAAGGCTACGTTGAACCTTCCCAAGACCGGCTTTCCGATGAAGGCGGATCTGCCAACGCGCGAGCCGGCCGTCCTGGCCCAATGGCAGTCGATGGATCTCTACGGGCAGATCCGCAAGGCCAGGCACGGGTGCCCGCCGTTCGTCCTGCATGACGGTCCCCCGTACGCAAACGGGGACATCCATATCGGTCATGCGCTGAACAAAATCCTCAAGGACGTGATCGTCCGCTATAAGACGATGCAGGGGTTCGATGCGCCCTACGTTCCAGGGTGGGATTGCCACGGCATGCCCATTGAGCACCAGCTCTTCAAGGAGCTGAAGCTCACCAAATCCCAGATCGCTCAGGCCGAGTTTCGTCAGAAGGCGAGGGCCTATGCGCAGCGCTATGTAGAGATCCAGCGGGACCAGTTTCAGCGCTTGGGGGTGCTGGGCGACTGGGACCATTCCTACCTGACGATGGAGAAGGGCTACGCACTCACCATCCTCCGCGTCTTCCGAGAGCTGCTCGAGGCCGGCTACATCTATAGAGGAAGGAAGCCGGTCTACTGGTGCGCCACCTGCGAGACCGCCCTGGCGGAGGCCGAGGTGGAGTATGAACTGAAGCGATCCCCGTCGCTCCACACGTCTTTCCCGGTCAAGTCGGTTCCGGGGAAATCCTTGACGGGGGTTGAAGCATTCGTCTGGACCACCACCCCGTGGACCTTACCCGGCAACGTCGCACTCGCCTTCCATCCACAGGGTCAATATGTAGTGGGGGAAGTGAAGTGGCGCAATAAAGTGTGGAAGCTCCTGATGGGGAAGGAGCTCGCCGAGACCACGTATCGAGCGTATCTCACGAATTTCGAGGATCTCGACCAAACGAAGCTGTTGGGTTCGGCGCTTGAGGGAGCTGTGTTTCAGCATCCCTTCCTTGATCGAACGGTCCAGGGCGTACTGGATGATGGAGTATCGCTGACCGAGGGGACTGGTATTGTGCACATCGCGCCAGGCCATGGACCAGAGGACTATGTGATTGGCCAGCGGCACAACTTGGCCATCCTGTCTCCTGTCGATGAGCGAGGACGGTTTACTGAAGAGGTTGGTCTCCCCGAGCTCGTGGGGGCCGAGGTGGGCAGGAAGGACGCGAATGACCGCGTGATCAAGCTCCTCGAACGGGTCGAGCGCTGGCACCTGCGCGAGGGTGAGATTGAACACGACTACCCGCACTGCTGGCGGTGCAAGCAGCCGGTCATCTTCCGTGCAACGCCGCAATGGTTTCTCAGCGTAGAGCACAAGGGCCTTCGCGCGCGGCTGCTGGAAGCGGTTAGGGGTGTGCAATGGGTTCCTCCCGTCGGCCTCAACCGGATCTCTGGCATGCTCGAAAACCGTCCGGACTGGTGCCTGTCGCGGCAGCGCTATTGGGGGGTTCCCATTCCGGTCTTGCGTTGCCAACGCTGCGACCAGCCGCTGAGCGACGCGAAGATCATCAGACAGATTGAAACAGCTTTGGGCGCCCACGGCGTTGAGGCGTGGTTCACGGCCTCGCCTCGCGAGCTGGCTCCCGATGCTCGATGTCCCACCTGCCAAGGGGCCGAGCTCGTGAAAGAAACCGATATCCTGGATGTCTGGTTTGATTCGGGCGTCAGCCATGAAGCCGTCCTGAAGGAGCGGGAAGGCCTGCGGTGGCCGGCGCATCTCTATCTCGAAGGGTCCGACCAGCATCGAGGATGGTTTCAGGTTTCGTTGATTCCGGCGGTGGCCTTGCGCGGGAAGCCGCCGTATGAGCGCGTCTTGACCCATGGGTTTGTGATGGACGGGGAAGGCCGCAAGATGTCGAAGAGCCTGGGGAACGTCATGGCGCCGCAGGCGGTCTGCCAGCGCTACGGCGCGGATCTCCTGCGGCTGTGGGTGGCCTCCTCCGACTATCGGGAGGATGTGCGGATCTCCGAAGACATCCTGGGTCAGGTGGCGGAGTCGTACCGCAAGATTCGCAACACCTTTCGCTACCTGTTGGCGAATCTCTACGATTTCAATCCGCACCGGGATCGGGTGGCTCCTCGCGAGTGTCCTGACCTGGATCGCTGGGCCTTCCGGAGGACCCAAGCGATGTTCCAGTCGGTCACGGCGGCCTATGACGCGTACCAGTTCCATGAGGTCATCCGTACCGTGTACCAGTATTGCGTGCTGGATCTCTCCGCCTTCTACCTCGATGCCTTAAAAGATCGACTCTACACGGAAGGAGCCGCCACCGCCAAACGCCGCTGCGCGCAAAGCGCGTTATATGCTATACTAGAAACTCTTGTGAAGGTGCTCGCGCCGGTGCTGGTGGTGACCGTCGAAGAAGTGTGGGACGCGATGCGCACCGCCGGATGGGTGAGCGAGCCCTCCGTGCATGTCGCTCGATGGCCGCACGGATCGTTCATTGAAGAAGACGCAGAAAGCCGGCAGCGATGGGAACGGTTTCTTTCGCTGCGGAGCGTCGTCATGAAGGCGCTCGAGGAGCAGCGCAGCCGCGGGGTCATCGGAAGCCCGCTGGAAGCCCGGGTGACCTTGCTGGTGAAGGATCCCCAGCTCCAACAGTTGTGCGAGGCCCATCGCGAGACGCTCGCCGAGGTGTGTGTCGTCTCCGGGATCGAGGTCAGAGCCGACGGGGGGTCGGGATCGGCGAGCGAGCTGCCGGTCTCAGATCTCGTGGGGGTGAGCGTGGAACGCGCCCCGGGTCAAAAATGCCAGCGGTGCTGGAAGCATCTCGCCAGCGTCGGCTCACAGGCGGCGCACCCGCAGGTGTGCGAGCGGTGCGCGCGTGTCGTCATGTCGCAAGGTCGGTGACGGAATGGCGATGACGAAAGAACAGGTCAAGCACTTTCGACAACTGTTGATTACCGAACGGACCCGGTTGACGGATGAGATCAAGTCGATCGCGCAGAACATCTCCATGACCCCGCGGGACGCCTCTGGGGATCTCTCGGGCTACACCGTGCATCTGGCCGATATGGCGGCCGATACCTACGAGCGAGAGCTCTCGACGAACATCGTCTCGAGCGAGCAGCAGATCCTCTACCAGATCGATGATGCGTTGAAGCGGTTGGACGACGGCTCCTACGGGTTGTGCCAGCCATGCAATCAACCCATCTCCATGAGCCGCCTCAAAGCGGTGCCGTACGCGTCCCTGTGCATCAATTGCCAGCGGGCGAAAGAGCAACAGAACAAACGCTAACTCCTCCGGTACCACGCTCACAACGCCCGTGGATGATCAGCGCGCTCACGCTCGTGGCTGATCAGCTCAGCAAGTCGCTGATCCTCACCTCCTTCGCCCCGGGAGAGAGCCTCCCGGTCATCCCCGGTCTGCTGCATCTCACCTACGTCCAGAATACCGGTGCGGCCTTCGGGCTCTTGAAAGGCCAGCAAACCCTCTTCATCGTCCTCTCGCTCGCGGTGGTCGCCTGGATTCTCTACGAATTTGTCCGGCGCCCCCTGACGACGTCGTCAATCGTTTGGGGGTGCGCGTTGATCTTGGGCGGGGCGCTGGGGAATCTCGTGGATCGGCTTCGGCTCGGCTATGTCGTGGACTTTATCGATCTGCGGGTGTGGCCGGTGTTTAATGTGGGTGATTCCGCCATTACGATCGGTGTGGCACTCCTGCTCTGGAAATCGCTTCGACATCGCTGAGGCGCGCTGGTCAGCGCTGATCTCGGCGTGGATCAGTACGGGCAGATGCATCCAATCTTAGCGAAGCTGGGTCCCATCACGCTGTATACGTACGGCGCGATGCTGGTGGTCGCGTTTGCCGTGGCCACCTGGCTCGCCAGCCGAGCCGCCGCGGCATGGCCCCCGAGCCGCTCGCCGATCAGCGCCGAGCAGGCCGTCGATTTTTCATGCTACGCGCTCCTCGGCGGACTCGTGGGTGGCCGCCTGTTGTACGTGCTCCTCGAATGGGAGTGGTTTGCGCAAGCCCCCCTCGAGATGTTCGCGCTCTGGCACGGAGGGCTGGTGTGGTATGGAGGGTTCCTTGGGGGTACGCTGGCCGGCTGGCTCTATACGCGCGTGAAGCGCCTCGACTTCCTTCGCGTCATGGACCACTTCATTCCATTCCTGGCCCTGGGGCATGCGATTGGCCGGCTGGGATGTTTCCTCAATGGGTGCTGTTATGGGAAGCCGACTCAGGCCTGGTGCGGGGTGCTGTTGCCCGGGCACGACGGGCTCGTGCTGCCCACGCAGCTCTTCGAAGCGTTCGGGCTCCTCGTCGTGTTCCTGATCCTGCGGCCGCTCCAGCGGCAGTCGGTCAAAGCGCGTCCTGGGCGGGTGTTGGGCGGCTATCTCATCCTCTATGGGGGGCTGCGGTTCTTCTTGGAATCTCTCCGTGGCGATCAGACCGCTTGGCGGATGGGGCTGACGTTGCAACAGGTGGTCAGCATCGGGATGGCGGCCGCCGGAATCACGCTGCTCGTATGGTCGAATCGCTCCACGGATGGACAAGGCCGACCGGCGCACTAGACCGCGATGCGGATCTACCACTTCTCAGTCGGAATCTCAGACACGGGGCTTCGGATTGACCGCTACCTCACGCGCCGCTTGCCGATGAGCGTGTCGAGGTCGATGATCCAGCGCGGGATTCGCGCAGGGCTCGTGATAGTGGGCGAGCGCCCGGTGAAGGCGCATGACAAGCTTCACGCCGGCGATCGGGTCGTCGTAACATTTGCAGAGTTGCCGGCCCCCTCGCGTCACGTGGCAATCCAGCCGCAAGCCATCCCGCTTGAGATCGTGTACGAGGATGCCGACATGCTGGTGGTGAATAAGCCGGCCGGGCTCGTCACGCATCCGGCGCCGGGTCATTGGGACGGAACGTTGGTGAATGCGATTCTGTGGCACATGAACCGCGCTCAAGGCTCAAGGCTCAAGGCTCAAGGCCATTCCCTCCAGCCTCCAGCCTCCAGCCTCCAGCCGCCATTGACGAGAGCCGGCATCATCCATCGACTTGATAAAGACACCTCGGGGTTGTTGATGGTGGCGAAGACGGAAGCGGCTCATCTGTCGCTGGCACGGCAGCTGAAGGCGCACACGATTCGGCGGCGCTACCTCGCCCTCGTCGAAGGGCATCTGCCCTCGGACACCGGGACCATCAATGCGCCCATCGGCCGTCACATGACGCATCGAAAGGTGATGACCGTTCGGCATCTGGGCGGGCGAGGAGCGGTGACTCACTACCGCGTCCTCAAGCGGTTCGGAAAGGCGTTCGGGGCTCGGGGTTCGGGGCTGAGGGCAGTTGCCCAGAGCCCAGAACCCAGGACCCTGAGCGATTTTTCCTACACCTTGATTGAGGTGTCGCTCGAAACCGGACGGACCCACCAGATCCGCGTGCATCTGGCCCATCTGGGATATCCGGTCCTTGGGGATACGACGTACGGCAGGCATCCGGCGACGTTCTGGCAAGCCTTCGGCATCAGCCGTCAGCTCCTGCACGCCTACCATGTGAGCTGCCAACATCCTGCAACCGGACGCCGCGTTGCGCTTGCGGCGCCGATTCCTGATGATCTGGCTCGTTGGTTTCCTCCTGGTTTGATGGCGCGGGGGGACGAGGGGAGTGATGCCTCAAGTTCCTGAGACACCGCCAAGACGCACCATTCCGCCAAGATGCAGCATTCGTGTCGGACCAACCCCTTCTGCGCTTCTGCGTACCGTTGCGTTTCAGCGGTGTGAAGTCACATGAAAGCATTACCGGGTCGATGGGCCACGTGACGCCGCGACCTGAGGCGTTGTACAATACCGCAGAGGAGGTCTGAATGGTGAGCCGGTTGATGACTCAGAGCCGACGCGATGGGAGTCCCGCACGGAGAGCCATTGCGGGCCTTGTTGCGGCCGCTGGATGGCTTGGAGGGTTCGCGGGTTGGCCGATTCACCAGCCCGCCTGGGCGGCGGTCCCACGCACCATCCATTATCAAGGGAAGTTGGTGCGTCCCAACGGGTCTCCCATCCAAGGGGAACATGCGGTGACCTTGCGGTTGTATGATGCGGTGACCGGCGGCACGAAACTGTGGGAAGAACAGCACGCGGTGACGCTGGCCGCCTCAAATGGCGGGGTGTTCTCCGTGATCCTGGGCGGCCAAACGCCATTCGCCTCATCAATGACGTTCAATGATCCCCTGTGGCTCTCGATTGAAATAGACGGTGAAGGGGAGTTTTCGCCTCGCCAACCGCTCTCATCGGTGGGCTATGCGATCAACGCCGATCGGCTCGACGGCTTGGATTCCACGCAGCTTCTCGCCGCCGCAGGGGGCGGCGACATCACCGGCGTCACCGCGGGCTCTGGCCTCACCGGCGGGGCCGCAAGCGGCGAGGCTGTCCTGCACGTGGGCGCCGGGATGGGCATCGTGGTGGACGCCGACACCGTCAGCGTTGATGTCGGCACGAGCGCCGGGAAGATCCTTCAGCTCGATGCGACCGGGGCCTTACCGGCGGTGAGCGGGGCCAACCTGACGAACCTGCCCAGCAGTGCATCGCCCCTCGGTTCTTCAATCGACTCCACCGAGGTGACGGACGGCACGCTGACCGCTGCGGACACCGCCGACACGTTTCTTGTCGCCGGCGCTGGCGTGACAGTGACGAAGGGCACCGGCTCCTGGGAGCTGTCCGCAGTCGGCGCAGGCGGGGATCTCACCAGCATTCTGGCCGGCGCTGGGCTGACCGGCGGAGGCACAAGCGGAGATGCGACGCTGGATGTGGGCGCTGGCACCGGCCTCATTGTCGGGGCGGACAACGTGAGCGTCGACGTCGGCACGACGGCCGGCAAGATCGTCCAGCTGGACGCCGCCGGCGCGCTGCCGGCGCTGAGCGGGGCCAATCTCACCAGCCTCAACGCCTCCAGCCTGATGAGCGGCACCCTCCCCGAGGCCCGGCTCCCCGCCAGCGTCTCCTTGCTCGGCCCCGCCATCGACTCCACCGAGGTGACGGATGGCACCCTCACCGCGGCGGATACAACGGAGACGTTTTTGACCGCGGGAAGCGGGATCACGCTCGCGAAAGGCACGACCTCTTGGGCCATCACCGCAACAGGCGCTGGAGACATCACGAGCGTCATCGCCGGCGCTGGGCTGAGCGGAGGCGGGGCGAGCGGCGATGTGACGCTCTCGCTCACCGTGCCGGTGGCCGTCGCGAATGGAGGAACCGGCGCAACCTCCGCAGCGGCCGCAAGGACCAATCTTGGAGCGGCCTCCAGCGGAGCCAATAGTGACATCAGTGCCTTGAGCGGTCTGACCACGCCACTCTCCGTCTCGCAGGGGGGAACCGGCGCCGCCACATTCACTGCCGGGGGGCTCCTGATCGGGCAGGGAAGTACCGCGGTGACGACAACCGGCGTGCTTCCAAAAGGCAGCGTGCTGGTCGGCGACGGCGCCGGCGATCCCGCGGTGTTGAGCGTGGGATCAGATGGCGCCATCCTTCGGGCGGATTCCTCGAAAGTCAGCGGGCTCAAGTGGGCCTCGGGGTGCGTCCCGATTGGCGGGGTCGATGAGCCAAACCGTTCCGGCACCTTTCAGATCGGCGCCTTTGGCGGAAGCGGCACCAGTGGCAAGGCGGATCAACTCTGGCCCACGCCGGCGGCCGGGATCATCAGCGTCCTGAATGCGTTCGTCGCTCAGGCGCCTGGCTCAGGTAAGTCCTGGGTGGTCACGGTTCGGAAAAACGGCACGAACACGAGTCTTGCCTGTACCATTGCAGGCGCCAGCCAATCCTGCACTGGGAGCGGGACGGTCAGCATCGCCGCAGCGGATCGCGTGGGGGTCGAGTTTGTGAAGTCGGGCAATGCCGCAGGCAGCCAGGGCGCTGGGTGGAGCGCGTGCCTCGCGCCGAATTAACACTACGGGGGAGGAACCATGAAGCCAGCACGGCTATGGGGAATGCGGATAGTCGGGATTGGAACCGTCGTGATCTGCGTCGTGCTCAGCCGCGCGCAGGGGCCGGCCCTCGTCGCGGCTGAAGCTCCGCCAGGAAACACCACGGACGCGCCAGCCGTCTCCTCGTTGGAGAAGACCGACGCGAAGCCCCAACACGCTCGCGCGGCCACTCCTGAAGAACCCGGAACGGTTGTCCACACCTTCCCGGATGAAGCCGGCGTGGAGGCGTTCTCCAACATTTGGCAGCAGCGCCAAGCGATCATGACTCGCATGATGGTCCTCAATGCCTATTGGGACCAAGAGCGGGCCGAGCTCGGTCGCGTCAATCAACAGCTCTTGTCGGAATACCATCTGGATGTGGGCAAACATTACACCTTGGATCCCAAGCGTAAGGTCCTCCTGGAGTCGCCGGCCGCTCCTCCAACCGCTCCTGCACAAGCCGGCCAGGAAGCCAGCCCACCCGCGCCGGCCGGCGCCCCCTCGGACAAACCGTAAAACGTGTCAGACTGCTCTGTCGAAAAGCTCCGCTGCGTAGCAGCGGGTGACGCGGAGCCGGGGTCCCCATGTCCGCCCGCAGAACCAGCGCGATAGTCGCTGGGCGAGGACGGACGTGGGGTG
>JACPXS010000085.1 GCA_016196415.1 Candidatus Omnitrophota bacterium | reverse complement strand
TCTCATCGCCCTGCGGCTTGCGCCGTTCAACCACGGGCACCCGCGAAAGATCTGGGACCGGCACCGTCGCCTTGCGGTGGCCGAGCGAGGCGTCGGAGAGCACGACGACCGGCATCTGGAACTGCTCCGCCAGGTTGAACGCGCGCATGATGCCGTAGAAACAGTCCTCGACGCTGGTGAGCGCCATCACGATGCGCGGGCAGCTGCCGTGGCCGCCGTAACAGGCCGCGTACAGATCGCCCTGCTCCGTCTTCGTGGGCATGCCCGTCGAGGGGCCGACCCGCTGCACGTTCACGATGACCGCCGGGATCTCCGCAGTCACCGCCAGCCCGACCATTTCCGTCATCAACGAGAATCCCGGCCCGGAGGTGGCCGTCATCGCCTTCTTGCCCGCAAACGACGCTCCCAACACCACCCCGATGGCGGAAATTTCATCCTCGGTTTGCACGACATATCCGCCCAGCTTCGGGAGCTCCTTGGCGAGGAACTCCATGATGTCCGTCGCCGGCGTGATGGGGTAGCCCGCATAGACCCGGCATCCGGCCGCAATCGCCCCCAGGGCCAGCGATTCATTGCCCGAGAGCACCAGCTCTTTCGTCTTCCGAGGCCCGTCACCTAATCGGATGGCATCCCGTTTCGGTTGCTGCGTTGCGTATTCCGCCCCGACGCGCAACGCCTGCAGATTTTTCTGCACAATGGCTTCGCCCTTGCGACCGAATCGCTCTTTCAGCAACTGCTCGCAGGCCGCCAGCGGGATCTCAAAGAGCTGGGCAATCACCCCCAGGGCGACAATGTTCTTCGTAAGCTTGATGCCGACCTTTTCCGTTGCCAACGAGGAGAGGGGGATGCCGTACAGGATGAGGGAACCAATCGAGGGCGGTGTGACCCCACCACCTGGACGCTGGCCCATCGGGCCTGCACCGTCCAGCGCAGCTCCGCCTGCGGCGGAAGCGATCGGTGGTGGCGTGAAGCTGTCCGAGTCGTAGATCACCACCCCGCCTGACCGCACGTCCTTGATGTGCTTTTGGTAGGCCTCTTCGTTAAACGCCAGCAGCACGTCGACGGCTGCGCCGTAGGAGAGCAGCAGCTTGCCGGAGGCCCGCACCTGGAAGTTCGCGTGGCCCCCTTTGATCTCCGCGGGATAGGTCCGGAACGTGTAAATCTCAAATCCGGCCCTGGCCAGCGTGAGGGTCAGCATCTCGCCGGTGCTGATGACCCCTTCTCCACCCTCTCCCCCGACTCGAAAGACGTAGTCGACCATGGTTACCGTCTCGCGGTTTCCAATGTCTGGTGGGTCGCGGCGGGACCCGCAGGATGCGTCGTGACCCATGGCACACTTCCCGAGCCGTCCGGCGCCGGGGTTATCCGAAACCCCAGCGGGCCTTCCGGCAGCTTCTCGGCTTTCGTATGCTGGAGAATCAGTGACACCGCCAGAGCTCGGTCTGCATCGCTCCACGCTCCCACGACGAGCGCCGCAGGCCCTGCAAAATCAGGCCGGAGACAAGTATACCCTCTCTGCGCATGGCCCTCCAACATGAGGTTCTCCAGCTCATTCCGGCCCACGATGACCTTGGTGCCGGGGTGGATTCGAAAATGGCGCCCGATCGTCAGGAGCTCCATGTCTTTCGTCGTCGGATGCTCCTCATGGGCAAAGAGATCTTGGGCTTTCTTCGCAAAATGCTCATCCGTCAACAGGCACCCGCCCGCGGGCGTCGCGTATCCGCTGATGCCGCGCGTCTTCACGAACGCCAGCTGCTCCTGACGAGAGCGGCCCGCGATCCGCAACAGCCGGTTGCGATCCACCACGCCGAGCAGCTCCGGCAACGTCGGCTCAAGCAACTGCGCGCTCAGGGGCCGCAGCAGCAAGCCTTCCAAGTCGCTTTCGGCCTCAATGATCTCAAGCGGGCGGCGCATCTGGGACATGGGCCGCTGCCCGAGCACCTCGCCCGTGACGACAAACCCCGCGCCGAGCTCCTCCAGGTACCGCTTGGCGATGCGAAACATGTAGATCCGGCAATCGACGCAGGGGTTCATCCCCACGCCATAGCCGTACTTCGGCTTGCGGATCACATCAAGGTAGGCATCGCCGACGCTGAGCACCATGAGCGGAATCCCCAACTGCTGGGCGATGGCCACGGCTTTCTCTTTGTCGCAGCAGCCCCAGCTTAAGGAGAGGTAGAGTCCCTGCACCTCGATACCCTGTTCGAGCATCAGCTTGGCGGCCAGGGCGCTATCCAAGCCACCAGAAATCAACGCGATGCACTTGCGTTCCATTTAAGCCCCGAATCGCTCCGCAGATTCTCAGGGTCCTCGGTGAGGATCACCGCCGGGAACTCCGCCGAACACTGTTTGCGCGTTTGCGTGTTTGGCCCTTCAAGACGCCAACCCGCCAACTCGCAAACCCGCTAGAGGGCAACGAGCACGTCCTCCCCTTGCACCTTCACGTCAAACCGCTGGACCTTGATCGAGGGATCCATCCGGCACGCCCCGGAGGTGACGTCGTACTCCCACCCATGCCAGGGACACACCACGGTCTTGCCCAAGACGCGGCCTTCCCCCAGCGGTCCCCCGCGGTGCTTGCAGGTGTTGTCGATCGCGTAAAACGTCCCGTCGCAGTTGAACACCGCGATCGCCTTGCCGCCGATTTCGACGACTTTCCCCGTGCCCGGCGAGATCTCTGAGGTGTTCGCCACTTTCGTGAGCGTCGGCATCCACTCCCCCATAACGTTTGCTGCGCCAAATGTGCTCTTGGCTCGCGGACCGTTCAGAAATTTCGCGAAGCGAAATTTAAATGAAGTCCTCCATCAGCGCCGCCAGGTCTGTGCGTTCAAGCGGTTGCTTGGCCAGGGGCTTGCCGCTTCGCAAGGCCGGTTCCTCATCTTCGTAGGTTGGGCGCTCAACCTTGTAGAACAGCCCCAGTGGGATGCGCGCGCCCCACTCAAACGCTTTTTCCATGGCGAGCCGAAAATCGGCGGTGTCGTGCTTTTCATCTTCCAGCTTGTAGACCCGCTCACGGAACCACGGGTAGGTGTTGTGCTTGTTATAGGTCACGCAGGGAGAAAAGACATCGACGAGCGCAAAACCCTTGTGCTCGATGGCGCCCTTCATCAACTGAGCCAAGTGGAGGTTATCGCCGGAGAACCCACGGGCCACATAGGTCGCCCCGCAGGTGAGCGCTAGGGCAATCGGGTTGAGCGCCAGCTCAATGGTGCCCTCGGGCGTGGATTTCGTCCGGATGTCTTTTTCCGTCGTCGGAGAGGCCTGCCCGGTCGTCAGCCCATAGATCTGATTGTCCATGACGACGTACGTCATGTCGACGTTTCGGCGGCAGGTGTGGACGAAGTGGCCGACCCCGATTCCGTAGCCGTCGCCGTCGCCGCCTGTCGCGATCACCGTCAGATCGTGGTTGCCCAGCTTCGCGCCGGTCGCCACCGGCAGCGAGCGGCCGTGCAGGCCATGGAAGCCATAGGCGTTGAGGAATCCCGGCAGGTTGGACGAGCAGCCGATGCCGGACACGACGAGGACGTTGTGCGGAGCGATGTCCAGCTCGGCCAGGGCCCGCTGCAGCGCGTTGAGCACTGCGAAGTCGCCACAGCCGGGGCACCAGTCCGGCTTCACCTTTCCGAGGTACTCTTTCACCTGCGCCATCCTCGTCCGCTCCTTGTGTGATCTCGCTCGGTCGATTTCCGGTACTGGTCACGTTTGGCCGGGCCTGCGACCGAGCCGGGCACCCCGCCTCTCGGCGGGGTCGGTGACGGGAGTGCCGCCCGCCGCAGGCGGAGGCCCGCTGCGCCACCCGCCAAACGTGACCACCACCCGATTTCCCATCAATGTTGCCGAGAGACTTCCGCGCCGATCGCCGGGCTCTCAATCGGGGAAAAGTCCGGCGGCAGCCCCTCATCGCTGATCGCCGTGGCGACCACCGACTCCTTGGGTTTCGTCTTCAGAATGATCCTCGCCTGATCAATCACCTGCTTCGGCTCAAAGGGCTCGCCGTCGTATTTGCGCAGATGATGCTGGATGGCGATCCCGGTCTCCATGCGGATGAGCTTCACGAGCTGGCCGCTGTAGTTGTTCTCAACCGACATCGTCAGCGTGCACCGCTGCAGGAGCTGGCTCACGTCCGCCGCCTGAAACGGCCAGAGGACGCGCAGGCAGAGCACGTTGACCCTGAGCCCTTCTTGAGTCAGCGCCTCCATCGCCTCCAGCATGACCTGGTAGGTCGAACCCCACCCCACCAGGGTCAAGTCGGCGTCTTTCGGACCCTCACGCTGCGGAGGCGGCAGGTCGTTCAGGAGATAGTGCAGCTTGCGCATGCGCTTCTCCATCATCTTCACGCGCATCGACGGGTTGGTGTACACATCGCTGATGACGACACCGTCCTCATCGTGGTCATCGGTCGCGGCGGTAAAGATGGCGCCGGAGGTGCCTGGCAGGGCCCGGGGTGACACGCCGGTCGGCGTGACGAGAAAGCGGCGGTAGATGTTGCCGTTTGGCTGGGTGATGAGTTCGCCTCGCTCAATCGTGACGCGAGTAATATCGACCCCGTCGAACGTCTCCAGGCGCTCGGCAAGATACAGATCGGTGGCGATCAAGACGGGGCATTGGTATTTCTCAGCCATGTTAAACGCCAGGATCGTCATCGTGTAGCATTCTTGAACCGTCCGCGGCGCAAACACCGCCTTCGGGTAGTCCCCTTGCGAAGCCCCGAGCATCTGAAACAAGTCTCCCTGCTCGGTCTTCGTCGGCAATCCCGTCGACGGCCCGCCACGCTGCGCCTCAACGATCACGACCGGCGTTTCGGTCATGGCCGCTTCCCCGACCGCCTCCGTCATGAGGGCAAAGCCCCCGCCTGAGGTGCCTGTCATGGCTCGCACCCCGACATGGCCGGCGCCGATGGCCATGTTGAGCGCGGAAATCTCATCTTCGCACTGCTTGACGAGCAACCCGGTCTTGGCGGCGTACTTGACCAGCCAGTGCAAGAGCGAGGAGGCCGGCGTCATGGGATAGGCTGAATAGAAGCGGCAGCCAGCAGCCAACGCGCCGAATCCGGCCATCGGATTACCACCGGCCAGGGGGCGGCGTTTGCCATCGCCGTTGCCGATCGTGATGCCACCCTGGTGAAATCTCGTTTTCGCAAACTCCATGCCTTTGTCAAAGGCATCGAGGTTGGCCTTGATGATCGCCTCCCCCTTCTTCTGAAAGCGCTCTTGGAGCAACGCTCGGATCGCCGAAGGGTTCAAGCCGATCACTTGCATTAAGGCACCCATGAGGGCGGTGTTCTGCATGAGCTGGTGACCCACCAGCTCCATCACCGGAATGCCGATCAACTGGACTCCGTCGGCGAGCTGGTCGGCTTTGGGTTGGAACTTCTCGGTGTTATAGAGGACCGCGCCGCCCGGGACCACCCGCTTGTAATAGCGCTGGAAGCTGTCGGCGTTCAGCGCCACGAGGTAATCCAGATCGTCGCCCTGCGTGTAGACTTTGTGCGTCCCAATCCGGATATGCATACAGACATGACCGCCTCGGATGACTGACTGGTAGCTGTTATAGGCGAAGACGTGGTAGCCGGAACGCGAGCAGGCTTGCGCGAATGACTCCCCGGCGGAGGCAATCCCGTCACCCGCCGCGCCACCGATCCAGACGGTCAGTTCTGCGTGTGTCTGCGTCATCATGCTGCTTCTACACCAGCGCAGTCTTGCTCGATACGGGGCGGCCGATCTCTTGCGTCATCTTGGTGATCTTGGCCGCCACCTCGAGCGCCTCGCCGAATCGGCGTTGCCACATGTTCCGACCAAAGATGAACCCGGTCACGCCCGCTTCCAGCGCCACCCGGACGTCCTCAAAGAGCTCCTCATCGCTTCGCTTGGAGCCACCGGACATCAGCGTCAGCGTCCGGCCTGCCGACGCCACCACATGGCTTAACATCTCAAGCTTCGAGTACTTCAGGTCACGGTACTCCTTGGGATACTGGGCGCGCTTTTCTTCATCGACCTTCGGATAGTTCACCTTGACGACATCCGCCCCCAGCTCCTGCGCGACCCGGGCGGCGTAGTCCACCGCGTAGAGGCTGTCGCGTCCGCCCTTCTGCTCCATGAACTTGCCGCGGGGATAGGCCCACATGATAACGGGCATGCCGGCGCGCTCCGCCTCCCGACGGACCTTCCCGAATTGCAGGAAGTCCTCGTCTTGGCGCGGGGAACCCACGTAACAGGTGTAGCCGACCGCATCAGCGCCAAGCCGCACGGCATCGTCCACCGATGCATTGCACGGCGAGAAGGCGTCGTCATCCGGTGGGATCTCGGTCTTACCGTTCAGTTTGAGGATGACGGGCACTTTACCCGCAAAGGATTTGAGGTATTTTTCCGCCAATCCGACCTGGAAGGCGATGGCGGAAAAACCCCCTTCGAGCGCCAGACGCAGCTGGAATTCCGGATTGAGGCTGTCGGGGTTGGCGAAGAAATCTCGCGGCCCGTGCTCCAAACCCTGGTCAATCGGCAACATCATCAAGCGGCCGTTTCCCGGGCCGTATTTGTAGAGCAGCCGGTACAACCGCGCTTTCTTCCCCGGAGAGAGATCCAGGTCTTCCAGGGTCATCAATCGCTTTGACATGCCCGCTCCTTCGTTGTCGTCACGACGCTGATCCGCGCGTGGGGTGATGGTGGCCCGGGCTGTGCGTCGGGCTCAGAGGCGCGCGAACCGTTCCGCGCTGGTCGGTCCGCGCGCGCCCATCACGAGGTTAGAACCGAATTCCGGCTTGCTTGAGGAACCGCTTATCGGAGTCAGTCAGCTCAAAGCGCAACGCATCGTGGGTCGCCGGCTTGCCGCCGATCAAGGGGACGACGTAGATGGCGAGCTCGACCCGCTCTTCCTTCAGCATCTTCCGCAGCTCCCCGAACTCCTCCGACTGCGCGACGAGTCTCTGAATGGCTTTGTTCAACCGCTTCAGATGCTTGGCCAACCGCTTCTCAATCCCCATGAACGATCCTCCAGTAACGTTCCGGTGGTGCCTCAATTTGCCGGGGCCTGCCGCTGCGCCACCCTTCGTCTGTCCTCGCCCAGCGACTATCG
>JACPXS010000092.1 GCA_016196415.1 Candidatus Omnitrophota bacterium | reverse complement strand
TTGGTGGGGCAAGGTGAACCGCCCGTTTGATGCGCGGCGGTTCGAGCAGCTCCACGCGCGGCTGCTGTCCTCCCTCCAAGGCACGGCTCTCTTTGTGCAGGACTGCGTCGTCGGCGCCGATCCGGCCTACCAACGCCCGATTCGGGTCATCACGGAGACGGCGTGGCATAGCGTGTTTGCTCGGACGATGTTCGCCCCCGCCCCGAGCGCCAGGGGGGACGGCGCGGTCGTTCATCCCGAGTGCACCGTCCTTCATGCCCCGAACTTTCAAGCGGATCCCACCCGGGATGGGACCGCCTCCCCCACCTGCATCATCGTGCACTTCGGCCAGAAGCTCGTCTTGATCGGCGGCACCAGCTACGCGGGAGAAATCAAGAAGTCGGTGTTCACCATCATGAACTACCTGCTCCCCCTCGAGTGCGTGCTTTCCATGCACTGCTCCGCGAACATCGGTCCTGGCGGAGCGGTGGCGATTTTCTTTGGGCTCTCGGGGACGGGCAAAACATCGCTCTCCGCCGATGCGCGCCGGACGCTCATCGGCGATGATGAGCACGGCTGGAGCGACCGGGGCGTCTTCAACGTTGAGAACGGCTGTTACGCGAAGATGATCAGGCTCTCGGCGACCGCCGAACCGGAGATCTACGCCGCGACCCGACGGTTTGGCACGGTGCTTGAAAACGTGGCGATGGATCCGGTGACGCGCCGGCTTAATTTGGATGACGACTCCCTCACTGAGAACACCCGGGGGGCGTATCCGCTCAGCGTCATTCCGAACGCCAGCCCCACCCGCATGGGAGGTCATCCCGCGCATCTCATCATGCTGACGTGCGACGCGTTTGGGGTCATGCCCCCGGTCGCGAAGTTGACGCGTGAGCAGGCGATGTACCATTTCCTCTCCGGCTACACGGCCAAAGTGGCGGGGACTGAGCGAGGTATTACGGAGCCCCGCGCAACGTTCAGCGCGTGCTTCGGCGCGCCCTTTATGGCGCTCCACCCGTCCGTCTACGCGATGCTCCTGGGTGAAAAAATTGCGCAGCACCGCGTGAGCTGTTGGTTGATCAATACGGGATGGACCGGCGGTCCGTATGGCGTGGGCAGCCGGATCAATATTGGGTACACGCGGGCGATGGTCGAGGCGGTCCTCAGCGGGTCACTTGCGGATGCGCCCACCGTCGCCGATCCTGCCTTTGGATTCGAGCGGGTGAGGCGCTGTCCCGGCGTGCCGGATGCGCTGCTCGATCCTCGGGCAAGCTGGGATGATCCGCGCGCCTACGATGCGAAGGCGCAGGAGCTGGCCGACGCCTTCCAGGAAAACTTCGTGCCGTTCGCGGATGGTGAGCTGGCGAGCGTCTGCGCCGGCGGCCCCACGACGGGGAAACGGTAGGGAAGCATCCGCGCTCTTCCCTGACGTGGATCATACAAGTGGACAACGCCTTCGCGTATGATTGGATTGGGAACGGAGGGAGCGGGCGCGGGATCCTGATCGCCGCCCCGGCAAGCCTTTCCAGCCCCACCAGGGAGGAGGGTAAGGATGGCCCTGGAGCATGGCATGACCCCTGGGTCCGCTGTGTCAGTGGTGGAATGAGAGATGCGGATCCAGGGGGTTTTTTGTGCAACCCCCTGCACGGTGGTCCATTCCCCTGAGTCCGTGTTGTGATTCTTCAACCCCTCGACGTACGCTCACCTCGTGCCGAGTGCGGCCCTCGGTGCGAGGCGGGATTCCGCCCTGCAGGAAAGCCCGTGGGGCTCCACCGTGGAGGTGCGCATGGAACGTGTGACATCGGCACCGAAGGAGCACCACGGGGTCTCGGACGCAGTCCGCACGCGGCTGCGTGACGCGGTCTTCGGCACGCAGGATGGGCTGATCTCGACGTTAGGTGCCCTGACGGGGATTGCGGCCGGCACCCAAAACCGCCACGTGGTGGTGATTGCCGGATTTGTCATTGTGGCCGTCGAGTCGCTGTCGATGGCGGCCGGCTCCTACCTCTCTTCGAAATCGCAGCGCGAGTACCTTGAGCGGCTCCTGCGCGAGGAAGAGGACGAGATCGCGAACGAACCCGAGAAGGAGCGCCAGGAGATTTGGGAGATGTACCGCTCCCGGGGGTATGCGGACGAGGAAATTGCCGTCATTGCGCGCCGCCTCATGAGCGACCCGAAACTCCTCCTGGAAGACATGGCCCACAAGGAGCTCGGCATCTGTCTTGGCGCCTTGGAGGAACCGGTGGGCAACGCGTTGGTCATGGGCACCGCCTATCTGCTCGGCGGCTTCATCCCTGTGCTTCCCTATCTGGCGATGCCGATGGGCCCGGCGATGCCGGTGTCCATTATCGGCACGTTGGCCGCGTTGTTTGCCTTCGGGGGGTTGAAGGGGCGGGTGGTGAAACAGGTCTGGTGGCGCAGCGGTTTGGAGATGCTCGGCATCGCGGGCATGGCGGCGCTGGTGGGGTTCTTGATCGGCCGCTTCGTTGATCAGTGGATCGTGCGATGAGCTCGTCAGGCGCTCCGGCGTCGGACCTGGCGATCGAATGCGCTTGACGGCCCTGTGATGAGAGGGCTATCCTGGACTGACACCTACCCCCATGGACCGCTTTCTCGCCGGCGTCGAAATCTTCAAGCGCCTCTCGTCCGCTGAACGCGGAACACTCATCACGGTCTCCCGAGAGAAACGCTACGCGAAGGGCGAGACGGTGTTCCGGGCTGGGGAGCCGGCCGATGCCGTCTGCGTCGTGAAGGAAGGCCGCGTGCACCTGATGAAATTTCTCGAAGGGGGGCAGGCCTCAACGACCTGCGTGATGACCACCGGGGACACGTTCTGCTGTCTGTCCGCGCTGGACCGCAAGGCCTATCCCGTCGATGCGATTGCCGCGGTCGATTCGGTCATCGTGCGAGTTCCCACCAGCGCGTTTCATGCGCTCTTGCAGCGCAACCCCGCATTCCTTCAAGAGTCGCTGTGCGTCTTTTGCGACCGGCTCCGTCAAGTGGAAGACAAAAGCTGCATGGTCTATGACTCGGTCGAACAGCGTTTAGCCCAGGCGCTCATCACGCTCTCGGAAAAATTCGGCCCCACCATTCCCCTGACCAAACACGAATTGGCCGAGCTGGCCCACACCACCGTGGAGACCACCATCCGCGTCCTCAGCCAACTCAAGAGTCGGGGCATCATCACCTCATCCCGCGGCTCCACCACGATTGCACAACTGGATCAGCTCAGGCGGCTGACCGGCTCCGCAGGCCACGCCTGATCTCAAGTGCCCCGCGGGAACCTCTTCGCTCCACCCCCCCCAGCTCTCGCGCCACTCGTCTCCTCGCACAACGCCCCGCATCTCACGCTCTCACGATCGCTTTCAACCCGAGGCGTCAGCTCAAACCGCCCGCTCCCGTGGGCAAAGGCGGGCGCGGGGTCGAGGCGTTTGCGGCATGTATGACCGCAATCATATACAGCCGCCGTCGGGTGGCGTAGGGTTGAAGTGCACGCAGGGCGCGCATCGCTGCGGGACAAATCCATGAGCCGGAGGGCTACCCGATGGATGCCGTTGAGCGCTTGAGGCGGGATCACGCGATCCTCCGTTCGAAACTCGCTGTGTTGGAGGTCGCGCTGGGGATGGGTCCGGAGACGTGGTTTGTCCTGCGCGAAGTGTGTTTTACGCTCTCCCGCCAGCTCCGCGATCATCTCAAGCGGGAGGAGGCGTTGGTCGTCGCGTGCCGGAAGGCGATGAACCCCAAGGCGCTCGCAGCAGTGGTCGTGGAGCACCGCGATGAGCCCGCACATCTGCGGACGCTGAATCGGCTCTTTGTGTCCGAAACGCGCCATTCCCTTGAGCGCATCAGGCCGGCGTTGACCGATGTCATCCAAGGACTCCGCCGCCACATGGCGGAGGAAGAGGCGGAGCTGTTTCCCGTCTTAGAGCGGGGACTGGCCAACCAGCCACTGACGCCCCAGGAGGCCCCCATGCCGTGGACGCGGTTTGATGAGGCGATGACGGTCAACCGAGTGGTGCAGGAATTTCCGAGAACACGATCGGTGTTTGATCGATCGTTCATCAATGTGCCGCTGGAAGGGTGCACCTGCTTGGATGAAGTCGCCTGGCGCCACGGGATGGAGGCGAAGGAGTTGCTGAAGCAACTGGAGGAGGAGGCGACGGTTTCCTGCAGGTGTGTTGGAGGCGAACCGACCGAGGAAGACGAGCGCCTCCATGAGCCTTCCGAGGCGTCCCTCGTTGAGGGATGAGTGCTCCACGACACCCGGCGCGCCGCTCAGACCTCACGCATGAGGCGTGGGCGGAAGAAGGCAGGCAGATGGGTGCTGCGGGCTATGCCGGCGTGGCATGGGTGGGGCGGGTCTTGGCAGAGATCGACGTCACTCTCTGACCGAGGGGGAGCTGCGATCACAGCAGGCGATCCCCTCGGTCTTTTCGCAACCCAGAGCCCAGGAGCTGAATCGGGGTTCTGGCGGCGGAGGACCGCGGGCGATGGCGTGGAAGTGCCCCAGGTCTTTTGACAACACGGGAGGACGGATGCGCGCACGGACAGTCCGATGGGGCATCGCGGTGGGATGCGGCGGGCTTCTCCTGATCAACTCGCCAGCGGTGCTCGCCAAAACTCAGCGGAAGCCTCCGGTTGTCGAGGCGCAGTTGACGTTTGCCCCCGAGGTGCCGCCTCCCGTGGCGCGGAGGTACCCGGCCATCGTCCGCGTGCGACTCGATTCGAGCAGGCGCGTGATGCCAGTGAACGGGCCGGTGACGTATCCGTTTTGGACCTTCAACGACCACGTGCCCGGCCCGTTTATCCGGGCGCGTGTCGGCGACACCCTCGAGGTTCATGTGACGAATCACGATGAAAGCGGAATGCCTCACAACGTGGATTTCCACGCCGTCACAGGCCCTGGGGGCGGCGCGCCGGTGACGACCGTTGTTCAGGGCCAAGAGCGGGTCGCGTGGTTTGCGCTCCTCCACCCCGGGTTGTACATCTACCACTGCGCAGCACCTCCCGTCATGGATCACATCGCCAACGGCATGTACGGACTCATCTTGGTGGAGCCCAAGCGCGGGTTGCCAAGGGCGGATCGGGAATTTTACGTCCTGCAGAGTGAGCTGTACACCAAGGAGCCGCTTGAGGGCGCCCAGAGCCTGGAGTTTTCCCACGCGGAGGGGCTGAAGGAGCACCCGCGGTTTGTCGTCTTCAACGGCCGCGTTGGCTCGCTGGTTGGCGAGCACGCGTTGAAGGCCAACACCGGAGAGCGGGTGCGCTTCTTTGTTGGCAACGCGGGCCCGAACCTCATCTCGTCGTTTCATGTCATCGGAGAGATTTTCGACGACGTCTATCGCGAGGCCGACTTGGTGAGCCCGCCGGCCCACAGCCTTCAAACGACGCTCGTGCCGGCGGGAGGTGCGACCGTCGTGGAATTCACCGTGGAGGTGCCCGGCGATTACACCCTGGTGGATCATGCGATCTTTCGCGTGGAGCAAGGCGCCGTAGGGTTCCTCAACGTGGCAGGCCCGCCGCGGCACGACCTCTATGTCTCGCAGGACGATCCATCGCCCTGCGCGGGGTGCGTGGTGCATCCGTAGAATCTCTATCACAATGAGCGTTGCTCAAGGCTCTAGGCTGGAGGCTCGGGGGTCACGCACGTGCCGAGAGCCTCGACCCTTGAGCCTCGAGCCAGAGCGCCCAGGGTCATTGTGATAGAGATTGCTCTGTCGAAAAGCTCACGAGTAGGCCACGGGTGACGCGAAGCCGGGTTCCCTTCGGCCGCCCGCAGAACCAGCGCGATAGTCGCTGGGCGAGGAGGGACGCGGGTGGCGCAGCGGCAGGCCCCGTGGCCTTAGTAGTTTGGAACGAGGTTTTCGACAGAGCAGACAGGCGCTCTTAATTCCCAAGGACCTCAGGGAACCGTGTGACCATGCGGCGCGCCAACCGCAGATCATCCGCCGATGCCGGGCAGGGTCGCGGAACGCTCTCGACGGACTTCTTCGAGGTCGTCCGCAGACGCCACTCTGTGCGGCGCTTCACCGCGCAACCCGTTCCCGAGGCCCAGATCCAGCAGGTGCTGGCGGCCGCCAATCGCGCTCCCTCCGCGGGCAATCTCCAGGCCTATCAGATCTACGTCGTCAGGGATCCGCGCACGCGCCGGCGGCTTGACGCGGCCTCCGGCAGCCAAGGGCCCGTCGAGGAGGCGTCGGTCGTGCTGGTGTTCTGCGCGGTGCCGGGCCGCTCCGCCGTGAAATACGGCGCGCGAGGCGAACAGCTCTTTTGCATCCAAGATGCGACGGTCGCTTGCGCCTACGCGCAGTTGGCGGTCGCTGCGCTGGGGCTGGCGAGCGTCTGGATTGGGGCGGTGCAGGAACCTGAGGTGGTGAAAGAGGCGTTGCAGTTAGACGAGGACGTGTGGCCGGTGGCCTTTCTCCCCATTGGCCACCCTGCTGAGGCCCCGCCTCCGCGTCCGCGCAGAGCCATTACGGACCTGGTGCGTGAGATTGCGTAGGAGGAAGGGATTGTGGGCGTAAAGGCGCTGGAGGAGCGGATGCGCAAGGAAGCGACCTCGGTGGAGTTCCGGTATCAACCCAGGTATTGCTCGTTGTTGCGCCAGCATGTCTGGTCCATCTTGACGAGGCAACCGGACGGTTCATGGAAAGTAGTCAACTGCCTCGATAAGGACGCGATTTGCTTTGACCTGGACTGCGTCTTTACCACCGAACGGGGTGAGTGGCCCTACGCGGGTCCGCAGAACGCCGCCACACGGTAGTACGCCCGCTGCCTGCCTTCCGAATCCTCGGCGCAGGCAGGCGCCACCCCACCTGTCCTCGCCGCACCGCACGAACCCACTACGCATGACCCCTCAGCTCAATCTGGAGGCTCTAGGCTGGAGGCTCGAGGGGAAAGCCATTTCACCGTCGATCGTCGTGCTCTTGCCTCGAGCCTTGAGCCTCGAACCTTGAGCGCTGCGGGAGTTTTTCCGCAGCCTGCTAGGCGAAGCCCACACAGCTTCCGCTCGGTGTGTTATGATAAACCACGAGTCATGACGCGCTGGCTGCGAGTCCTTGGATCATTGCAGATCGCCGTTCCGCTCCTCATTGCGATTGGCACGGTGCTGGCGTGGGGTACGATCTATGAGGCCCGCTTCGGCACCTCGGCGGTTCAGCGGGTCGTCTACCATGCGTGGTGGTTCCAAGCCCTGCTGGGATTCCTGGCGGTGAATCTGGCGGTCGCGGCGCTTGGGCGACACCCCTGGAAACGCCACCACCTGCCCTTTGTCTTGGCGCACGTGGGGATTATCCTCATCTTGCTGGGCGGGATCATCGGTGGCCGGTTTGGCATTGAAGGACAACTCATCATCCCCGAAGGGGAAGCGGAGCGCACCCTGCAGCTTCCCACCAACGTCCTGGTCGTGCATCAGCCGAACCCGGGCCTCCATCAAGTGTTCCCCACCGCCTTCGAGAGTCAGGCGTGGATCCATGACCCCCAAGTCCGGTTTCCCGTGACGATCGATGGGCGCAACATCCAGCTCACGGTGGATCGGTACTATCCGGATGCGGTGACCGATGAGGAGATGACCGACGCCGGGGCTAATGAGAACCCCGCCGTGCATCTGCGGGTCAGTGATCAGAGGCAGCAGGAAACGCTCTGGTGTGTGGCCAGAGACCCGGAGCGCTTCGGAGCCCGATGGGGCGAGGCGCATCTTCTCTTTCTCGAACTGCAACGCCGCGAGCAATTCGACCAGCTCACCGGGCTCATCGAGGGCTCAGCGTTCTCCCGGGGGGTGGTGACGATTCAGCTCCCCGGCCTGTCCGCCCCTCGAGAGATTCCCGTCCCCGAATCGATGGGCCGCGCCATCGCTATCGAGGGCACCCCGTATCAGCTCACGTTCAAGGATTACTTTCCCGACTTCGCGATCACCACACAGGGGCTGGTGAGCCGCTCGGATCAGCCCAACAATCCCGCGGTTTCCTTCACGATGACCGGGCCTGAAGGCGCCGACGCCTATCTCCTCTTCGCCCTGCATCCGGAGTTTCAAACGATTCACGGCCTTGCGCACACCATCCCCGCTGAGGCGCGCTATACCCATGCCGCCGTCGCGGCGCTGCCGCCGAATGCCATCGCCGTGGCGCGGACGCCCTCGGGTGAGCTGCTCGCTGTGCTGACTGGTGCGGCCTCCGAACGCCGCCTCATCGACCCGGTGGTTATCGGCACGGACTACACGCACCCCTGGCTGGGCTACACGTTTGCGGTCGACGCCTTCTTTCCTCATGCGGAGGCGGTGCAGCGCATCCGCAATCGCAGCGATGAGGTGAAGGCGGAAGCGCTCCACCTCGTGGGGCGCGAAGGCGAGCAGGCGGCGGAGGCGTGGGTCGGTCTCCGGGGCTCCGCGCAGCTTGTCCTAGGGAAGGAGCCGGTCACCGTCGAGTACCGCCCCGCCCAACGCGAGCTGCCCGTGACCATCAAGCTGTTGGATTTTCGCAAGATCGATTACCCCGGCACCGACATGGCCGCCGGGTTTGAAAGCGACGTCCAGCTCACGGACCCGCAGCGCGGGCTCATCCTCATGCGGAACATCCGCATGAACCATCCGCTTCGATACCGGGGGTGGAGCTTCTTCCAGTCCAGTTACGTTCCAGGGGCGGTGGAGACCACGGTGTTGTCGGTGCGCAAGGATCCCGGCACGCCGTTGGTCTACGCGGGGTTTGTCATCGTCATCGTCGGCATGGTGGCGATGTTTGTCTTCCGCTCACCCGAGACGGCCTCGGTAACGAGCGCCACGCAGGATCGCTCATGAACCGTCGGCCTCGTCGTCGTATTGGAGCGACGGCGGTTGTGGTCGGGCTCTGGCTGGCCCTGTTCATCCCCTCTGCAGGTGCTGCCCTTCCGCCCAACGCGCTGGACCGCTTGCGCCATCTCGTGATTCAAGATCATGGGCGGGAGAAGCCGTTCGACAGCGTTGCGCGCGAGACGTTGCAGCGCATCACCGGCGCTCCTCGATACGGCGCGGAGGACCCGGTCGAAAGCGTGCTGGCGATGATGGCGTCGCCCGAGCCGTGGCAGGCCAAGCCGTTGGTCTGGGTGCCCTTTGTGCCGCTGCGGGAAGCGCTCGGGATGGCGCCGCGGCAGTCGCACATCTCGTACCATGCGCTGGTGGCGACGCGCACACTCATGCGGATGCTGCCCCCGATCGTGCAGAAAGAGCAGCGTGATGAGAAGCTCACGATGGTCGAGCAGGAAACGATGGATGTGTTCCAGCGGTTCGTCGCCCTCAGCGGTCTGTTGGAGCAAAAGCTGGCGCTGGTGCCGCCGCCGGGCGCGGGGATTCGCGAGTGGCAATTGATCGGATCGCTGAGCGGATACCCGCAACGTACTCAAGAAACCGTTCGCAGCGCCTGGACCGAGCTGATCGCTGCGGTGCGGGCCGGCCGCCAGGATGCCATCAACCCAGCCGCCCGGCATGTGTCCGATGTCCTCCACGAGCTCAATCCGGCGGCCTTTCCTCCCTCATGGAAGATGCGCCTGGAGGTGTGCTATAACCGCGTCGGGCCGTTTCGCATGGCCCGTCTCATCTACGTGCTCGCGGCCTTGTGGCTTCTGCTCAGCCTGGTGAGTCGCTGGGCGTCCATCGCGACGCCGATCGGACTGGGAGCCTACTGGGCAGCCTGTCTCCTCCATGGGGCCGGCATCGCCATGCGGGTGATCATCGGGGGCCGCCCTCCGGTCTCGAACTTCTTTGAAACCACCTTGTGGCTGCCATTTGTGGCGGTGGTCATTGGACTCATCGTGGAGCGCTTCGCGCGGGTGCGCTACGTCGCGCTCGCGGCGGCGATCCTGGCGGCGATCGCCCTGGCGTTGGGGGAGCAGCTCCCGCTCGATTCGAGCATTACCCCGGTGGTGGCGGTCCTGCGCAGCAACCTGTGGTTGACGGTGCATGTGCTGACGATCGTCGCCAGCTACGGCGCGCTCGCCTTGGCGGCTGCGCTGGCGCACGTCTACGGTTGGCTCTACTTGTTGCGGCGAGGCAGGCACCCGGCCCTGAAGTCATTGGACGCGATCCTGTACCGCGTCTTGCAGATCGGCGTGGCGCTGCTCGCCGGGGGCATCATGTTGGGGGCGGTGTGGGCCAACGCGTCGTGGGGTCGCTACTGGGGGTGGGATCCGAAAGAGACCTGGGCGCTGATTACGCTCCTGTGGTTTCTTGCGATCCTGCATGGGCGATTCGCGCAGTGGCTCAGCGGCATCGGCGTCGCGCTGGCGATCATCGGGGGTTTCTTCCTCTTATTCATGACGTACTACGGGGTCAGCTTCTATCTCGTGGGCCTTCATAGCTATGCCGGCGGACACGCCAAGCCGCTGCCGGTCCTGCTGATTGTCTCCGTGGTGGTTGAATTGGCCTTCATGGGCGTTGTCGGCGTGGCCGCGCTCAGCCGACGGCTACGCGCCTCATCACCGTCGTCGCGGAGCCCCCGGGCATCGGGATGAGCGCCGACGACCAGCGAACCTTCCTTCCCCCATTCTCCGCGTGAAGCTCCACGGCTTGACGGCCGAGGCCTCTTGGCTCTACGCTTCGCGGCCGTGGAGCGGAACCCTCCGAAGCTCCCCTGTTTTGCCAAGGCTCTTCTTCGCGCGGCGAGCTTCGAAGAAGCCTCTGCGAAGCGACAGCGCAGCAGGGCTTCGCAGGGGGACTATTCTCGCATGCATCCACGGGCTGACGCACGCGGCTTTCTTCGAAGGAGGGTAAACTTTTCGGCGGACCCGGCGTCTCACTTGGTAGGACATAGGAGGGCGCTGCCATGAGACAAATGCTGATTGGGGTGATGATGGTGGCCGGGGTTCTTGGGGTTGCCGCCGTCGCCTTTGCTGAGCCGCCCAAACAGGGCGGACGGCCGAGTGACCAAGGAGATCGCGCGCAGCATCTTCGCGACCGCCAAGAAGACCGGCGGGACCGCCGGGAAGACGTCCGAGACCGCCGGGAAGACCGCGTGGACCGTCGAGAGGATCATCAGGACGCGGTGGGATCTCAGCCTGGGGCTCCCGAGGACCTCACCCGGCTTGAGCGGTTGAAAGAGGAAAACCCGGACGCCTTTCGACGGGCCCTTCAGGAACGGAAGGAGCGCCTCCGAGAGCGGCTAGCTCACCTGAAGGACACCAACCCCGAGAAATTTACAGAAGTCACCCAGCGGCTCACGGAGCATCGCCAAGACCGGCTGGAGCGCTTGCGAGAACAGCACCCCGAGCGATTCCGTGAGCTGATGGAACAACGCCGCGCGCATCTGCAGGACCGGCTTGAGCATCTGAAGGCCGCCAATCCCAAACGGTATGAGGCGGTCATGGCTCAACGGCAGGCGTCGCGTGAACATCGTTTGGAAGAACTGAAACAGCGACGCCCCGAGGCCTACGAGCGCTTCCTTCAACGGCATCCCCATTGGCAAGAGCGGGTTGAGGAGCATCATGAGCATGCTGAGGAGACTCGCGAGCGGACGCCTGAGGGTGCTCATGAGCAGGCGAAAGATCGGCGTGAGGACCGGCGTGATCGGGTGGAAGACCGGCGGGACCGCCGGGAAGATGTCCGCGACCGCCGCGAGGATCGCTGGGATGTCCGGCACGACGGGGGAGTGCGCGATCACCTGGAGGATGTCCACGACCGCCGGGAAGACGTCCGAGACCTCCGGGAAGACCGCGTGGATCGTCGGGACCGACGAGAAGAGTTTCGCGAACGCCGAGGCGGACCTGGAGGAACGAAGGACGGTCCGCGCGAACGGGTGAATCAGGGTGTCCGCGATCACGGGCAAGGGATCGGGCGCGGCATGGGACAAGGGGGCGAGCGCCGAAGTCCCAGCGCTGTGGGGGCTGTGCGGGGTGGAGCCAGTGAGCCGCACAGGGCGGGTCCCCGAGGTGGTGGTCGTCGGGGCGGGCGGTAACTTCACGCCGATGCGCTTCTCCCCTCGCTCATCCAGTGTGCTGGCGTGGCGGGGTCGCGTGGCGGCTGGCCCCATGAAGGTGGCGTGGGATGTTATACTGCCATTCCCTATGGCCGGAAGCGACGCAGAGACCATCCAAGCCGTGCTTCGTGGCGACGTGGATCGGTACGCCGAGCTCGTGGATCAGTACCAAGGCCAAGCTATCCGATTGGCGTTCAGCCTGCTCGGCAACTATGAAGATGCGAAGGATGCCTCTCAGGAGGCCTTTGTGAGCGCGTATCGGTCGCTGGGTCAGTTTCGGGGAGGAGCGAAGTTCTCCACGTGGCTCTACCGCATTGTGGTGAACGAGTGCAAGGACGTCTACAGGCGGCGCGCGAGGCAACCGGTGGCGTCTGTGAGCGTTGGAGATCCTGGCGCAGAGAGCCAGGAGGACTCCGGGTTGTTTATCGAGGTCGATGATCCTGCGGCGGGACCGGATGAGCAGGCCGAGCAACGCGAGCTCTCCCAGCGTCTCAGCCGCACGATCGCCCTGCTGCCCATGAAGCAGCGCACGGCGTTTCTGCTGCATCATGTGCACGGCCTGCCGCTGGAGGAGGTCGCTCAGGTGATGGGCTGCCGCGCGGGCACGGTGAAATCGCATGTGTTCCGGGCCACGGAGCACCTTCGCAACGACTTGGCGCCATGGCTCAAACAGGAGGGACGGATCCCATGGACCTCATGACGTGGTTCACATCCTGGCTGGCGAGCCATCCACTGAAGGAGCCGCCTCCAGCGTCGGATCGCTCGCGCTATACCGCTGACGTCATGGAGAAAATCAACGCCGACGATTCACTCGCGCCCCGACTGGTTCCGGTGCGCCGATGGTTGCCGTGGCCAGGCCGGTTGGCGCTGACGGCCGCCTCGGCGATCGCCGGCGTGGCGGTCGTGATTGGTCTCCTGCGCCAGCCGGCTCGGGACCTCGAGCACATCATCACCCCGCGGCCGCTGATGATCGCCGAATCGCCCTCGGAAGACGCGAAGTGGATCGAGGAGACGATCCAGCTCCTTGACCAGCTCGATGACGATCTCTCCGATGCCACCGCCGGTAATGCTTCGGACGAAAGCTGGATGGAGGAGTTGGAGCGATTCGATCAGGACGAGCTCGCCGCTTCCTCGTAACGTCTCGTTGATTGCGCATTGAATCTCACAGGCCCTCCTGCTCGCTGCAGGAGGGCCTGTGGTTTTCCCGGCGGCTTTTTTAAGTGCCTGCAGACTTTTTAAACCGTTGATCTTGTCAGTAGAGCGTTCCGACAGGTATACTCCAACAGGTTTCGAAATCCGTGCTGGCGCATGGCGTGTAAAGGCGAGCGGAATCATGAGCAAAGAGGTCCTGGTCGTCGATGACGAGCCGATGATCTGCAAGGCGCTGAGCGCGCTCTTCGTGGAGAAGGGGTTTCACGTGACCACGGCGACGACCGCTCACGAGGCCTTACGCCTGATCGAGCATCTCACCGCCGATGTCGTCCTGCTCGATCTCAAGCTGCCTGACGGCTCAGGGCTTGATGTCCTCTCCGAACTAAAGGCAAAATTCCCCCGCCTCCGCGTGATTGTCATTAGCGCGTTCGCCGATCATGAGATGATTCAACAGGTTTTTCAGCGAGGCGCAAGCGACTACCTGGCGAAGCCCTTCGATTTTGGGCGCTGCTTCTACGCGGCGATGGGCATCCCCACCATGGAGATTGACGAAGCGCGTCCTGAGCCATCCGCGCTGGCCCGGCTCCCGGCGCATCTGGCTCGCACGCATCGCGTGCTGCCCTTGCGGTGGATCGAGGGGACCCTGCAGGTGGCGATGGCCGACCCGCTCGATGTCCAGCAGGTGGACCTGTTGCAGAAACGCCTGGGGTGTCCGATTGCGCCTGTCGCAGCAATCGGATCCAGGATCGGCGAGGCGATCAGTCGATGGTACGGATCCCTGACTGAACACCAGGACGGCTGGGACGGAATGAACCCTTCCACAACGTTGGCTCAGCCGGAAACATCGCCCAACGCGATCACCATAGAAGAGGAGGCACCGACCGAAGTCGCCGCGTTGGCGCGCGAGCTGATCCGGCACGCGGCGGCGCGAGGCGTGAGCGATCTGCACATGGGGCTTGGCCCGCGCGGGCTGTGGGTGCGTGAGCGCATCGATGGGGTCATCTCAGAGCCCGCCCCTTCGGCTGCGCTCGCGGAACGGTATCCCCAGGTGGCGGCGTATCTCAAACAGCTTGCCCGCCTTGAGGTGCGGCCGTGCCGTGCGCCTCAAGAAGGCCGCATGACGCTTGAGGTCGATGCGTCCAAGCTCGAGCTCCATCTTTCGGTGTTGCCGACGGGATACGGCGATCACCTGGCCATTCAGTTTCGGACGCCTTCCACGCTCCTGACGCTTGAGCGGCTCGGGTTGATGCCTGATCAGCGCCGACGGCTTGCAGGGCTCGTCACAAAACCGACCGGGCTGCTGCTGGTGACCGGGCCATCGGGATGCGGAATGTCCACCACGCTCTATGCGCTACTGGCGTCCCTCAACACCGGATCGGCTACGATTGTGACGCTTGAGGATCGGATTGACTACGAGCTCCCAGGAGTGACCCAAGTCCAGGCGCAGCCCGAGGCCGGCCTGACCGTTGCGGCCGGTCTGCGCTCGATCCTGCGTCATGATCCGACCGTGCTCATGGTGAGCGACGTCCCCGACCGGGAGACGGCGCGATTGACCGTGCAGGCGGCGCTCACCGGACACGTGGTGCTCGCCGGGCTGCGCACGCAGGATACCGCGACGGCGGTGAGGCGGCTGCTGGATCTCAGCGTGGAGCCGTTCTTTCTGTGTTCCAGCGTGTTGGGGATTGTCGCTCAGCGTCTGGTCCGTCGACTGTGCGTCTCGTGTCGGCAGCCGGCCGCCGTGGGGGCCCCTGCGTTCGCGGCGATGGGGATCACGCCGCCGAAAAGCGTCGGGATGGTCAAGGCGTGGCGCGCTCGCGGTTGCGAGCGATGTCACCGCACCGGCTATGAGGGACGGGCCGCAATCTTCGAGCTGCTCGCGATCGATCACCACATCCGCTCGCTCATCATCAAGGGGATTCCGAGTGGGTCGCTCCGACAGTCTGCGATGTCCAGGGGCATGACGGGCCTGCTCGAGGCCGGCTGGGAAAAGGTTCAAACCGGGGAGACCAGCCTGGAAGAACTCCTGCGCGTGTTTCCCCGCGAGAGACGATGACTGGCGCGAGCCGTTCACGCGCGACCCTTCGGAAAATTTTCACGGACCTCTTGTCGTGTCTGAAGCCTTTCAGGCATACTTGCACTAGCCTGTTGCCTCATCGAGATTCCGCGACGCGGGAAGGCGGTCGTGGCGCGATGAGGAGAGGAAGGTCGCTTCGGCGCTTGTGAAGCTGGATCGCCGGATGCAGTGACCGGCGATTAGCAGCCTTCGACGAGATTCGCCGAGCCGCCAGCGAGAGCCGCTGGCCGCTCGGCGTTTTTTTATTGTTCAACCGCCGACAAACACCGGGGAGCAATCAAATGCACCCCTCACCGGGTGGCGAGCGAGCCATGGCGCGGAAGAAGAGGATCCTTCAACCGCTGGTCATGGCGTTGATTCTTACCTCCTGCCTCACCGCTCAGCCCGAGGCTGCCACCCAAGGCGCCGTTTCCCTCACCATCAAATCGCTGAGCGCGACGACCCAAACCGACGCCCCGGTATTTACGGGCATCCCGTTTCCGCCCGGCCTGCTCCAGGATGAGCGGCAGCTCGACCTCCGGATCAACACCCTGCCAATGCCGCGCCAGATCCAGGTGCTCTCCCGGTATCCAGACGGCAGCCTGCGCGTGGTCCTCATCGGATTCCGGGTGACGCTGGCGGCCGGGCAGACCCTCACCGCCGAGGTGCGCTACGGCGCCGATGCCGGCGTCAGTCTGACCCCGGAGATGTCCTGGACCCGGAACTTGAACGTGCTCGCCCTCCTGCCGGCGCGCTGGTACGGCGACAGCACCGTGTTCGGCCTACGGTTTCTCGCCTCGCAGGACAATACCCTCCTGCCCGCCTTCGAGACCGAGCTGCGCAAGCAGTTCACCGTCACCTCCGATCCGCCCCGCGACCTGAACCCCGACAACCGCAACTACTACGACCACGCCCACGCCCTGTACATGACCCTGCTGCGCAGCGGCGGGCCCGACTCGACCCTGCAGCGCATACGGGAGGAGGTGGTGCAGTACCGCGAGAACGAGATCCTGCACGCCGGTCCCTACCGGGGCCAGTACAGCGCCGGCGTCAACGCCACGAACACCTCGCCGATGCAAGTGGCCACGATCCGCCGGATGTTCATCCAAGGATTGCTGGAGGATTACTATGTGAGCGGGGATGCGCGCTCGCTGGCCGTCGCGACGGAGATGGGCGAAGCGCTCCTGGCCGACGCGTACCTCCAGTCCGACCGGTTTACGTCGACCGAGCGCACGGGCGGCTTCATGCTGATGGAACTCTGCGCCATGTATGAGGCAACGCTGAACCCCCGCTATCTGGAGGCGGCCCGTAGCGTCGCCACGGTCGTCATGAACCACCAAGACGCGATGGCGGTCAAGTACCCCAACCAGGGCGGGGTTTCCGGACAGACCGGCGGCTTCATCCAGGATCTCAACGGCCGGTGGGCGGATCCTGAGGAGTCCACGGTCTCCGGCGCCGGCTCGCCGTTCATGAGCACCCTGCTGGCCTCAGGGCTGATGCGGTTGTACTGGCTGACGGGGGACGCGCGCCTCTACAACAGCCTCCTGAGGGTCTGCGACTGGCTGGCGGATGCGGCATTCGCCTCGGCCGCCGACTCCAGAAATCCTGAGCACGCGGACACGTTCTGGTACATCGCGACGGACCCGGCCGTGACCATCACGACACCCTCGCTGAATCCGATGTTCCTCCAGATGCTTGGCTTCGCCCACCAGGCGACAAGCGATGCGAAGTACCTCTCAATCGCTAAGCGCATCCTCGCCGTCAACGATTGGGGTAACCACATCAAAGAGTTCAACCAAGGCCTGCTCAACAGCGGCCAGGGCCTCTACCTCCTGCAGGGTTCGCCTGGCGCCGCGCAGCTGACGCTCGCCGCTGTCAGCCAGCCGACCCCGCCCCCATCGACCGCACCGACCGCGTCCTCGCCGACCGGGCGGAACCCGAAGCTGTTCTGGACGCCGGCGCGGCAAGCCGTGTGGAATCGGATGAAAGCGGAGAACCATCCGTGGTGGCAGTCGCTCAAGAGAAGCGCAGACGCTTCCGGGACCTCCTCGCCACGCTACGGTGATTTCGGCGGCTGGGCCACGATGGCCTATCAGATCACGGGGGATCCGATCTATGCGGCGAAAGCCTGGGCGCAGTGGAGCCCCCAGCTCGGCTGGCTCCCCTCATCGAGTGACAATACTCGTGAGCGGTTCATCGACTTTGTCTGGCAGTACGATTGGCTCTACCCGGCGCTGTCAAACGCCCAGCGCACCCTGGCCCTGAACACGCTGAACCTGTGGGCGGACGCGGTGCTGAACATCACGGCAGTCTCCGGCTTCGACACGCGCCTCGAGGACTCGGACGAGGCGACGGCGCACTATTTCGGGGTGGCACTGCTGGCCCTGGCCACGGCCGGGGAGAACCCGCGGGCGGCGGTCTACCTCGCGAACCCGTTTTTCGGCGGGTTGGACGCGACGAGCTCCAACCGCACCAACCTGCGCAACACCGTGAAGGATTACGCCCTGAAGGCGGACGGCGGCGTGTGGCTGGAAAGCAGCCAGTACAATCTCGGCACGCTCCAGCACTTCATCCGAGGCATCGAAGGGGTGCGCACGGCGACCGGGGTGGACCACTTTCCTGAGGCGGCGGCGCTCATCCGGCAGTTCGCGCTCGCCCAAGTGCAGGAGGTGACCGCGGACGTGGGGCAGGCGTACCAATGGGGCGACATCGAAGAAATGCGCGGCTTCCGCATCCTTCGGCGGGTTCCGTTGCTGGGAGCGCTGGCCGGGCTGACCCAGAATGATCCGGCGGTCGGCCCGTACCTCCACGCGTTCACGGAGAAGATGAGCCACCTGGACCCGTCGGTCGACTGGAATCACGATGGGCCGAGGCCGGATTGGCGCTTCTTCCTCTTCTACAACCCGTACGCGTCCTCGGCCGACTGGCGCGGGGCCCTGCCCAACGGCCACTACGCCGCCGGCCAGGGGCTGATGTTCTTCCACGACGGCTGGGGGCCGACGGATGCCTTCTTCGGGGCGCACATGCCGGCCCAGCTTGGCGTAGACCATGAGGTCAAGTTCCTGGGAAACTTCCAACTGTACCGGAAGGGACAATGGGTGATCACGAACACGCTCGGCTACGAAGCCAACGACGCCATCGCCAACAACTCGATGATGCTGGCTGGGCTCTCCGCAATGAACCAAGGCCGCGGGCCTGTGGCGCAGGAGTTCGGTCCAGGTGGCAGCTACGCGTACCTCGTAGGAGCTACCGGGGGCGGCTACTACTGGAATGGCTACTGGGACCCGCCCCCCATCTTCGTGCACGAGTGGACACGCAGCTTGCTGTATCTGCCCAGCACCGACAAGCAATCCTCCGTCATCATCGTGTTCGACCGGGTGAACGCGACCCCGCCCACCCGGCTGGACCGCTACACCCCGGCGCACCAGTCCGCGATCCAGAACGCCCCCTCGGTCAAGCAGTGGATCCTTCACACGCCGGTCGCCCCCACCCTGACATCCGGCGAAATCGCCTGGGATACCTCGAATGGCCAACACGTCCGGGTGGCCACCCTACTGCCCACCCAACAGCAAAAGCAGCTCTACGATGAGCGGCAGCTCTGGATGGGCAACTACGTCACAGACGCGGAGAAGAAATTCCAGGTGCGGCTCTGGCCGTCCACGCAGCGCCAGTGGGACACCTTCCTGAACGTCATCAAGGTCTATGACACGACAGCGTCCCAGACGACGCTGGTGCGCAGCGAAGCCGGGACCGCCGAAGGAGTCCTACTGGCCCGGGCGGGCCAGGCCGACGCCATGGCGCTGTTTAACGCCACGCAGAGCCCGAACCTGACGGTGGCCCCGGACGTCAACGTCAACAGTCAGCTCAAGACCGTGCGGCTGCTCGCCACCGGCTACCGGGTAGGCTGGACGGCGGGGGCGACCTCTACTGATCTCTATCTCTGCGACCTGGACCCTAGCAAGGGCTGGGAAATCCTTGTGGATGGCGGGGTCCCCTCTACGCTGGCGGTTAGCCGCCAGGGCATCGGGCGGTTGAGCGTGTCCGGCGCCGGGGCGCATACCCTGGAGGTTCGGCCGAACGGGACCGTCGTCGAGCCGCCGCCGAATCCGTCCCCCACCCCAACGCCTGAGCTCGCTCCGGCACCCGGCCCCACGCCGACACCAACGCCCGCCGGTTATACCGTGCCGGTTACATTGGAGGCGGAGGCGATGGCCACCAAGACGGCGGGCGGGCTCGACGCTGGCAGCTGGGAGCTCTGGTCGAACGGATATGTGGAGGATACCGTCCAGTTTCCAAGCGACGGCTCGTACCAGTTTGATGTCGGAGCCAGAGGTTCCTACGCGGGCGGAGGCTGGCCGTTGATGGAGGTTCGCATCGACCAGCAGCTCCTTGCGAAGGTCGAGGTGAATGACAAGAATTGGCAAACCTATGTCCTAACGGGCAGCGTGACAGCCGGAGCCCACCAGGTGGCCATCGCGTTCACCAACGACTACTACAATGCGCCTGAGGATCGCAACCTGTACGTTGATAAGATCACGATCGCGGCCCCAGATGCGATGAACCAACCGCCTGTCTTGGCACCTATTCCTCCCCAGAGCGTGCCAGAAGGTCAGCCGCTGGTCGTAGCCGTGACCGCCTCAGACCCAGATGGGGATCCGCTCATATACGATGTTCTGGACCCTCCAATGGGCGCACGCCTCAAGGAGGAAACCCTCGCCTGGACTCCGACGTTCAGTCAGGCCGGCACCTACCCCGTTACCTTCACCGCCTCTGACGGCTCCTTGACGGATATGGAATCCACCACGATCACCGTGACAGAGGCCAATGTGCCCCCCGTGGTCAGCGCCGGGTTGGATCAGACGATCACGCTGCCGGCATCGGCCTTACTCAATGGCACGGTGAAGGATGACAGCCTGCCCAAAGGTACGCTAACCACCACGTGGGCCAAGGTGAGCGGGCCAGGGATGGTGACGTTCGCGCCAGTTACTCCGCTGTCCGTCAAGGCCGCGTTTTCCGTTAGTGGCACCTACGTACTTCGATTGACGGCCAGCGATGGCGAGCTGTCGGCATCCGATGATATGGCCGTGGCCGTGGCTCCCGCCCCGACTCTCAAAACGGTGCCCGTGACCCTGGAAGCTGAAACCATGCTCACCAAGACAACCGGGGGCATCATGACCGGCGGTTGGAACCTCTGGGCCAATGGGTACGTGGAGGATCTCGTTCAGTTCCCGAATGCGGGGGACTATGAGTTCGATGTGGTGGCCAATGGAACGTTCGGGGGGGGTGACTGGCCCCGACTGGAGATCCGGATCGACGGCCAGCCAGTGGCCAGCACGCCCGCGAATACCACGACCTGGCGAACGTTCCCGGTACGTGCTGTCGTGCCAGCAGGAGTTCACCGGGTCGCGATCGCCTTCACGAATGACTACTGGCGCTCACCGAGCGATGACCGGAACCTGTACGTCGATAAGGT
>JACPXS010000090.1 GCA_016196415.1 Candidatus Omnitrophota bacterium | reverse complement strand
CGCTGCAGCTTTTGTCCTCCGACGCGGCGCTCATCAAACGCGGACCAGCCGAGGGCCCTTGATGCGCTCGATCCATGCGAGATCCCGGTGGGGGCTAGCGGGGTAGAAGCCTGATGCGTCGACCACCACGCTCGCGATCGAGTGTCCGCTACGCCTTTGATGAGACGAACCAGCTCGTGGTGCGCGAACGTGATGGGCGCACCGGACGTCTGATGTCTCGCCGCGTCCTCGAGGGCGCCGTCACCGTTGATCGCGCCAATCGGCTCATCTACCACGTGCGCACGGATTCCGGAAGCCCGGATCCTTCCGTTCCCACCACGGTCGTGCTCGATGGCACCTGGACGCTGAGCCCTGATCATGAACTTGCGCTGCGCCCCCACGATGAGAGCCGGCCGGACCAACAAACCCTGACGCTCAGAGGAGCGTTGGTGCAGGCGCAAGCCGATGCGGCGGTGTTTGCGCTTCAGCCTCGGGAGGGCGATGGTGCCCGATCCGTCCAACAGCTCAGGATATCCGGTCGCTGGGCGGCTGATGCCGACAACCGGTTGTCGTTCTTGGTGGAGCGGGCCGATGGGCTCGAAGACCGCTTAACCCTGCAAAGCGGCTGGGAGGTGGGGCCCGACCACGCGTTGCGGTATCGCTACCGCCGGCGCGCCACGACACGCCACCTCAGTGGTGAGCATGCCCTCACCTTTGAAGGCGCCTGGGACCTCACCGATGCGCATCGTCTGCGCTATCGGCTCAGCGGCTCGCGCAACTCATCATTTGATTTCAGCACAAGCCTTGAGAGCCCCGACGTGCTCGCGCGCGATGGGCGGCTGGTCTTCCGCGTCGACATCGGCCGCTCAGGAGGGAACCGGCAGCGCCGGCGCATCGTCCTGGCGGGGAGGTGGACGTTGCGTCGCGATGCCTCGGTCTCCTTCGAGATCCCGTATGCCGACGGTCGCGTGCAGGCGATCCGCTTTGAAGCGGTCATGGCCCTGAGCCGGCGTGATCGGGTGTCGCTGGCGCTGCACGACAGCCGGCGCCGGCCGCTCGGCCTGACGGTGACGTTCACTCACGAGCTGATGCCTGACGCCAAGCTCTTCCTTCGTCTGCGCAAGGACGCCGATGAAACCTCAGCACTGGGCGGGATCCAGGTGCGCTTCTAGCAGGCCAGATGCCGACGGGAATGATTTCACCGGGGCCGCAGCGCGCGCTTGAGGCGTGGATGCAGCGGCTTGGCGTGCAGGAACGCGACCTGGAGGAATCCTTCGTCCGCTCCAGCGGCCCGGGCGGCCAGCGCGCGAACAAAACCTCCACCTGTGTCGTGTTGCGGCACCGGCCCAGCGGCCTTGAAGTCCGTTGCCAACAGGAGCGGTCACAGGCGCTCAATCGGGTGTTGGCTCGGCGGCTGTTGCTCGCTCGGTTGGACGCAAAGCGGAGACTCGAACGGAGGGCCGAAACCCAGCGGCGCGCGATGATGCAACGCCAGCGGCGCCGTCGCCCTCAAGCGGTCAAGGAACGCCTGCTGGCGGCCAAAAAGCTTCACGCGAGGAAGAAAGCGCTGCGTCGCATCCCCTGCATCGATCAGTAAGCCGCCTGTTCTGACCATCTCCCGCCGACCGGTAGTGGTCAAGTTTGGCGGGGCCCGCCGCTGCGCCACCCTTCGTTCGTCCTCGCCCATCGACTATCGCGCTGGTTCTGCGGGCGGCCGAAGGGAACCCGGCTCCGCGTCACCCGCCAAACTTGACCACTACCCGCCGACCCGCTCGATTGACACTGTGAAACGCCTCCTGTACAATCTTGAGGCGCCATCCCTCATGGCTCACGACTGTTGCTTCCCGTCGAGCTTTCCTGCCGGCGGGACGGGGTGACATTGGGATCCTTCAGGATATTGGCGCGCTTCGTTTGCTCAACGTCTGGTGTGTCTGCCGGTGTGTCGCCACAGATCGATGCCACGAGTGATTCGATGACAGCCAAACGCCAACAGCGCTCATCCAGCGGGCCGACGCCGCGGTCCAGGGCCGGCTCAGTGAGCGCGGACGCCAAGGCCCACCGTCGCGCGTCCGAGACCTCCGCGTCCGCTCAGCGCCTTAAAATCGGGCTGCCGAAAGGAAGCCTGCAGGAGGCGACGGTTCGCTTGTTTGAGCGGGCCGGGTTCAAGGTCATCATCAGCGAACGCTCCTACCTGCCCTCGATTGATGATCCGGAGCTGGAGCCCATGCTCCTGCGAGCGCAGGAGATGTCCCGCTACGTTGAGCAGGGCAGCCTCGATTGCGGCATTACCGGAAACGACTGGGTGCTGGAGAACCGATCACGCGTTGAGCGGGTGGCGGAGCTGGTCTACGCCAAGCGCACGCGCCATCCGGTGCGGTGGGTGCTGGCGGTGCCGGCGAACGCGCCGATCCGCTCCTTGCGCGATTTGGAGGGCAAGCGCATCGCGACAGAGCTCGTCACCGTCACGAAAGAGTACCTGGCCAAGCACCGCGTCCAGGCGGAGGTGGAATTTTCGTGGGGGGCGACCGAAGGCAAGGTGCGCACCGGGCTCGTTGATGCCATCGTCGAGCTGACGGAGACCGGCCAGACGCTGGCGGCCAACGGGCTGCGGATTCTCGAAACGGTCTGCGAGTCCGCGACGCAGTTGATCGCCAACGCCTCGGCGATGATTGATCCCTGGCGGCGTCGCAAGATCGAGAGCCTCAAAACCTTGCTCGTCGGCGCGGTGGAGGCGGACGGCAAGGTTGGGGTGAAGCTCAACGTGCCGGAGCGCAAGCTCCAACGCGTGGTGGACGCGCTGCCTGCGATGAAACGGCCCACGATTTCCAAGTTGTGGTCGCGGGATGATCGCGACCCGTGGTGGGCCGTGGAGATTGTGATCGAGGAGCGCCAGATCAAAGCGCTCATCCCCCAACTGAAAGACGCCGGGGCTCAGGACATTATCGAGTACCCGCTCAATAAAGTGATTTATTGACGGGCCGGCCGGTCCATCGCCCACCGGCGATGGGACCTCCTCACGCAGCATGGCAGCATCGGACCAATCAACGGCGCTCCCAACGGGCATCGCTCACGCGCGAATCGTCAGATGCTCGCGGACTTCGTTCCGAGCACCGAGTCTGTGGACGGTCGCCGTGGCGCTTGCGCTTGCTGCGGGATGCGCCGCTCCGTCGACGATGCGCCGCCACCGCGACCGCGCCTACGGCACCTACCTCCGCGGGCTCATGCTGGAGCGTTCCTCGAAGCTCCCGGAGGCGCTCGGTGCGTACCGGCTCGCGTTGGAGCGCGATCGAAGCTCCCCGTTCTTACATGTCCGCATCGGCGCGACCTATCTCAAGATGGGCGAGACGGATCGGGCGCTCCAGGCATTTACCAAAGTGCTCGCGATAGATCCCAACCATCCCGATGCCCTCCGGTGGGTGGCGATGCTGCACGCCTCGCGGGGCGAGCTCGACAACGCCATTGTCGCCTATGAGCGGCTGCTCCAGTTGGAGCCCAATGATCAGTTTGTCATGAGCACCCTCGCCGATCTCTATGTCCTGCAGGGCAAACTCCCGAGCGCCGTGGCGATCTATCAACGGTTGATTCAAGAGGAAGGCCCCTCCAGCCAGCTCTCCTTTAATCTGGGCGTGCTCTACGGCCGGATGAACCAGTTTGACGAAGCGATTCAGGAGCTCTCGCGCGCCTTTGAGCTTGCGCCGGAATCCATCGACACCCGCGTCGCGCTGGGGCTCACCTACGAGCTGAGCGGGCAGTTTGAGCAAGCGGCGGCGCACTACGTGGAAGCGGCACGCTTGGATCCGCTGAATCCGCGCCTCTACCACCACGCGGCACGGGCCTATCTGAACGCCAAGCAGTTCCGCGAGGCGACGCTGAACTATCAATCCATCCTGGATTTGAACCCAGGCGACGTGGAAGCGATCATGGGGCTGGTCCGCGTCTGGTTGGCCCAGGACCGGTTTGAGGAGGCCACCCAATTCCTTGCGCGAAAACTCAAGGAGCTGGACGACCCGCCGGAGCTCTACGTGGTGCTTGGCATCGTCTACCGGGAAGCGAAGCAAACGCAGGAGGCCCTGCGCGCCTTTGAGCGGGCGGTGGCGAAGAAGGAGGATTACGCGCAAGCGCACTTCTATCTCGCGGCGCAACTCGATCAGCTGGGTCGCCAGCAAGACGCGAGGGCGAATCTCTTGCGCGCGGTGGAGCTGGATCCGAACCATCCGGATGCGCTGAACTACCTCGGCTATCTGGATGCGGAATCCGGCGAGCATTTGAGCGAAGCGAAAACGCTCATTGAACGCGCGCTGCAGCTTGATCCGGATAACGGGGCCTACCTGGACAGCTTAGGCTGGGTGTATTACAAAATGGGGAAGCTGGAAGAGGCGATCACGTACTTGGAGCGCGCCGCGCAACGGGTCGGAACGGACCCGGTCATTTTCGACCACTTAGGGGAAGCGTACTTCAAGCGGCATGACGTGGAACGGGCTCGCCGCAGTTGGCAGCGAGCGCTTGAATTGGATCAGCACCAGGCGGCGATCCAAGACAAACTCAACCAGCTCATGTCTTCCGAGGAGGCCGCGCCGAGCCCATGATGCGCACCAGCACACCGGATCTTCCCGCCTTGAGACGATTGGCCGTCGAGTTGCGCCAGACGATCTTGCGCATGATCGCCACGGCCGGCAGCGGACACCCGGGAGGATCGCTCTCTATGGTGGAGCTCCTCATCGGGCTGTACTGGCATGCGCTGCGCCATGACCCAGCGCGTCCCGACTGGCCGGAGCGCGACCTCTTCTTTCTCTCCAAGGGCCACGGCTGCCCGGCGCTCTACGCGGTGCTGGCCTCCCACGGGTACTTTCCGAACGAGGAACTCATGACCTTGCGCCGCTTTCCGACGCGGCTGCAAGGCCATCCCGAGCGGTGGTCGGTTCCGGGCGTGGAAATCGCCGCCGGATCGCTTGGGCAGGGCTTGTCCATGGCCAACGGCGTGGCGCTGGCGGATCGATTGGACGGACGGCGCCGACGCGTGTTCTGTCTCATGGGCGATGGGGAAATTCAGGAAGGCCAGGTCTGGGAGGCTGCCATGACCTCCCATCATCACCAGCTCGATGCGGTCTGCGCCATCATCGATGCGAACCAGCTCCAGCAGAACGGCCCCGTCAAGGAGATTCAGGATATCGAGCCGCTTGCGGAGAAATGGCGCGCCTTTGGCTGGCACGCGATTGAAATCAACGGGCACGACCTCGCGCAAGTCCTCAAGGCCTATGACGAGGCCGGGACGATCACGGGCAAGCCCCAAGTCATTGTGGCGCGGACGGTGAAGGGTAAGGGCGTCTCATTCATGGAGTTGAATCCCGCCTGGCACGGCGTCGCGCCGAAGCCGGAGGAGCTGGAGCGGGCGTTAAAAGAGTTGGATACGGCGAAGACATGAATCGTCTAATCACCAATCACCAAATCCCAAGATCCAAACAATCACCAATGACCAAGCCCCAATCACCACCCGGTCTGGTGATTCGGTTATTGGTGATTGGAGCTTGTTTGGTATTTGTAGTTTGGTCATTGGTGATTTCGGTGGATGTACGCAATGCCTGACAAGCCCACGCGCGACGGATTCGGCGAAGGGTTGTTGGAGCTGGGCAAGACGCATCCTGCTGTGGTCGCGCTCTCCGGCGACTTGGAGGACTCAGCCCGGGCGATCTGGTTCAAGAAGCAGTACCCCGAGCGCTTCTTCTCCGTTGGGATCGCCGAGCAGGACATGATCGGAACGGCCGCGGGCCTTGCGCTGGCAGGAAAGATTCCCTTCGCCTGCTCGTTCTCGCAATTCGTGACGGGCAAAACGCTCGAGCAGCTTCGGATGGCCGTCTGCTACCAGCGGCTGAACGTCAAGATCGCCGGCTCGCATGGGGGGCTCTCCGTCGGAGCGGATGGCGCGACGGCTGAGGCCCTTGAAGAGATCGCGCACATGCGCACCCTGCCCCACATGACGGTGGTTGTCCCCTGCGATGCCGCGGAGGCCAAACAAGCGACGATCGCCTGCGCCGACTACCCCGGACCGGTCTTCCTCCGTCTGGGGCGGGCCCCGGTACCGGCGGTGACGCGCGCCGCAGATCCCTACCGGATCGGGGAGGCGGTCGTCATGCGCGACGGCGACGATGTGACCCTGATCGGCTGCGGCCTCATGGTGGCGCACGCGCTCCAGGCCGCCGAGGTGCTGGCCAAGGAGGGCATCCAGGCCCGGGTCCTCAACGTCCACACGATCAAGCCGCTGGATGAGGCGGCCATACTCGCCGCCGCCAACGACACGGGGGCGATCGTCACGGCCGAAGAACATACGGTGCTGGGCGGGCTAGGCAGCGCGGTCGCTGAAGTGCTCGTGCAGCACCATCCGGTGCCGATGCGATTCGTAGGGATCGAGGATCGATTTGGCACGTCCGGGGATCCGATGGAGTTGCTGAAAGTCTTCCATCTGATGCCGGAAGATATCGCCCACGCTGCGAAAGACGTTCTTCGTCGAAAACACAAACGGGTTAGCGGGTTGGCGCGTTAGCGCGTTTTCGGGTTCACGAAATTCCGCTGACGAAGCCGCCAGCTCATCACTCGCCAACGCGCCGACCCGCTCACCCTCCTTCGCCGGAAGCCCCGGGCGTGAGCCCGGGGGAGGAAGGCGGCGAGGAGGGTGCCTCTGCGAAGTCTTGGCGAAGCAGGGCAGGCTTCGGAGGGTTCCGCTCCACGGCCGCGAAGCGGATAACAAAGAGGCCACGGCTGTAAAGCCGTGGAGCTTCACAAAAGTTTGCTGACGAAGTTGCAAACGCGCCAACCCGCAAACGCGCCAACGCGCAGACCTCTTGAATGATTCGCCGGCGCGCACCCGCCAAACTCAATCTGTATCTGCGAGTTCTGGGACGACGGCCGGACGGCTACCACGAGATCGAGACGCTCTTTGAACGCATTGATCTGGCGGATGAGCTGACGTTCGAGGCGCATCCCGGCGAGATCATCCTCACCTGCACCGATCCAAGCCTGGCTTGCGGGGAAGACAATCTCGTCATTCAAGCGGCCCGCGCCCTTCAACGGCTGTGCGGCACGACCCGCGGCGCTCGGATCCACCTCACGAAGCGCATCCCGATCGCGGCCGGGCTCGGAGGAGGTTCTTCGGATGCGGCGGCCACCTTGGTCGGGTTGAATGTCCTGTGGGGCCTTCACCTGGAGCGCTCGCCGCTTGGCGCGTTAGCCGCTTCACTCGGATCCGATGTGCCGTTTTTCCTCGCTGAGGCGCCCTTTGCGGTAGGCCGAGGGCGCGGCGAGCGCTGCGAGCCGGTCGCCGAGGCCCCGCGTTTGGCGCACGTCCTGGTCGTTCCTGAGGAGCGTTTATCGACGCGTGACGTGTACGCGGGAGCGCGATTCGACTTGACAGCCCCAAAACCCCCCCTTACCATGGTGCTACACGCCTTGCGCAACGGCTCGCTTGGCGAGCTCGCTAAGGGGTTGTGGAACGATCTGGAACCTGAAGCGATCCGGCGTTGTCCCGTCAGTGGGATCATCCAGTCACACATGCGCGATCTCGGATGCCTCGGGGTTCGTGTGTCCGGCAGCGGTGCCTCCGTCTTTGGCTTGTGCGCCGATCGCGGACAGGCGCAGGAGATCGCTGCCCAAATGCGCAGATGCGCACCACGCCCGTGGCGCATTGAGATCATTCACACCGATCATCCAGTGCGTGCGGTGATGCCTGCTGCGTCCTGACGAAACGCACGGGCACCTTGCAGGAATTGCTCCAGAAGGTGGGTGCGGCGCGCGCCTTCTAAGCGCGCCTCACGAACAGACCTGTGGCGCGCTGGTCAAGGTTCGAGGTTCAAGGCTCCAGGCACGCTCTTTCCCTTGAACCTTCAGCCTTGAACCTTGAACGCCTGTGATGTTGAGAGGCGCTCTACCTCGGCTCTCCAAGTCCCCGCGGACCGTTTCCGCGTTCGACCGAGACGGCATCAGCGATCACTGCGTCATTGAAACGTTGGAGCGGACGGCGCCGGTTGTGTGCGCGTGACGGCGCCGAGCCGCGCACGGCTCAATTGCAGGATCGCGGGATGGTGCCGGGAATCGTCCAAGGGATTGGGGAGTCGGCTAATGGTAAGCCATCAGGCTTTGGACCTGAGTATCCTGGTTCGATTCCAGGCTCCCCAGCGTTTGTCACGGGAACGGTGCACCACGAAGCGATGAGGCGCAAACAATGAGAACCCTCCACGCGATGATCCTCGCGGCCGGGGAAGGCACGCGGATGAAATCGGACCGGCCGAAAGTCTTGCACCCTATTTGCGGGCGCCCCATGATTGCGTATGCGCTCGATTTGGCCGCCGCCTCCGGCGTGAAGCAACCGATCGTGGTGCTTGGCCATGGCGCTGATGCGGTCAAGCCCTTCTTGCCCAAAGAGGCCAAGGTGGTCATGCAGCCCGCGCGGCGCGGCACCGGCGATGCGGTGGCGGCGGCGAAGAAAGCGCTCGGGGGCGGCAGCGGCGCTGTCCTGATCCTGTATGCGGATACCCCGCTCCTGCGGCGGACGACGGTGCAAAAGCTCATCGAGACGCATTTTAAGACTGGCGCAACCTGCACGCTCCTCACCGCCCATTTGGCTGATCCGGGCGGGTACGGCCGGATCGTGCGCAATGAAGGCGGCCAGATCGCCGAGATTGTCGAGGACGCGGAAGCCAACGCGGCGCAGCGGGCCATCCGCGAAGTCAACGTCGGGCCGCTGGTGTGCAATGCGCAATCGCTCCTCGACGCCCTGGCGATGGTCAAGCCGAGCCGCGCCAAGCACGAGCTCTACCTCACGGACATCGTCTCGCATCTGGCGCGGCAGGAGGGGACGAAGATTCAAGCGACCCGCGTGGAGGAAATCTGGGAGGCGCTGGGGATTAACTCGCGCTCAGAGCTGGCCCGGGCGATTGGCGTGATCCGCCAGCGGATTATCGAAACCCATCTGCATAACGGGGTGACGATCGAAGATCCGTCCACGACGTTCATCGACCAGGGGGTGAGCATCGGCGCGGATACGACCATTCATCCCTATACCGTGATTGAGACCGGGGTGGCCATCGGCAAGCGCTGCTCCATTGGGCCGTTTGCCCGGCTGCGAAGCGGGGTTACGGTTGGCGAAGAGGCGCGGATCGGGAATTTCGCAGAACTGGTGCGAACGAAAGTCGGTCCCCGCGTCCGCATCAACCACGTCTCCTATCTGGGAGACGCCGTAATTGAGGAGGGGGCGAATATCGGAGCCGGGACCATCACCGCGAATTATGACGGCCGAGAGAAACACCAAACACAGATCGGTAAAGAGGCGTTCATCGGGTCCGATACTGTCCTGATCGCCCCGGTGAAAATCGGCGCGGGGGCTGTGACCGGAGCCGGCAGCGTGGTGACGAAAGATCATGATGTTCCCGCGCGAGGCGTTGTCGCGGGGGTGCCGGCTCGCCCGCTGGATCATCGGGCTTCGGAGAGCCCCGAGCCTGGAACGGCAAAGGACGGGCGGCTCGTCCCCCAACCGATCTCCACCAAGCAGCGGGCGGCGGCGCCAAGACGGCTGGCCAAACCCAGCCGGGCTCGTCCGCGCGTCAAGCCAACACCCGCCCGCAAGACGACGGCGCGCGTGCGGCGATCCCTCCGCGCGGCCGCGCCTAAGTCACGGAAGGGCCCCGCGCGGCGCAGGAGGCCGGCCTCCCGTCGATAGGAGCGGGCGTCAATGAGCCCCATGGCGATGACCACACAGCGTCGGCTTGCGTCAGAACTGGCGATCCTCAGCGGGAACGCGAACCCCGAGTTGGCGAACGCGATTTGCCGGGAGCTCCGGGTGCCGATGGCCAAGTCCCTGGTGAGTCGGTTCAGTGAAGGGGAGATCCGCCTGAAGATCAACGAGAACGTCCGCGGCAAGGACGTGTTCGTCATTCAGCCCACCTGCCCGCCGACCAACGACAACTTGATGGAGCTGTTGATGATGCTCGATGCCCTCCGGCGCTCATCGGCTCGGCGCATCACCGCGGTCATTCCGTACTACGGCTATGCCCGGCAGGACCGCAAGGATCAGCCGCGGGTTCCGATCACGGCCAAACTAGTGGCCAACCTGATGACCACGGCAGGCGCGAATCGTATCCTCACGATGGATTTGCATGCAGGGCAGATCCAGGGCTTCTTTGACATCCCGCTTGACCATCTCTACGCCATCACGGTGTTTGAGCAGTACATCAAGCGCAAGCGGCTCAAGCCGCTGGTCGTCGTCTCGCCGGATGTGGGAGGCATCAAGATGGCGCGGGCCTACGCCAAACAGCTCCGGGCCAGTCTCGCCATTGTGGACAAGCGGCGCGACAGCCCCGAAGCCACAGCGGTGATGCATATCCTTGGAGAGGTGCGGGGGAAGATCTGCTTGCTGGTGGATGATCTCATTGCCACGGGAAGCTCTCTCGTGGAGGCGGCAGCGGCGTTGGAGCGCGCGGGGGCCACTGCGGTCTACGCCTGCGTGACGCACCCGATTCTCTCCGGGCCGGCGCGGAGTCGAATCGCTTCTTCGTGTTTGCGGGAGCTGATTGTGACGGATACGGTGCCGCTCACCAAGGAGAAGCGCCACCCGAAGATCACGGTGTTGTCGGTCGCGCCGCTATTGAGCGAGGCGATCCGGCGCATCCATTACGAGCAGTCCATCAGCGTCTTGTTTGATGGCATGCCCGGCTGAACCCTGCGATTCTTCGTCGGCGAGGCGACAGCACCCCCCTGAGAGCGCGGCAACCATGACGACGGTGAGGAACGAATGGCGAAAGCCCGCACGGCACTCCTACAGACCCTGACCCTCAGGCGGCGAGCCGCAACCGGAACGCGTGTGGCCGGACGGTTGCGCAGGGAAGGGCTCGTCCCGGGCGTCGTGTATGGGAAAGACACCGAGCCCATCTCCGTGACCGTCAATGGGCGGGAGCTGCTGAAGCTGCTCCACGCCAAGGCGGGGGAGCGCACGCTCGTGACGCTCCGGATCGATGGCTCCGCGTCATGGGAAAAGCCGGCTCTGGTGCATGCCATCCAGCATCATGTCGTGAATGGCCAGATCCTCCATGTGGATTTTCACACCATCCTCCTCACCGAGCGGTTGCGGGTGCAGGTGCCGGTGGTCTTGAAGGGTGAGCCGGTCGGGGTCAAGCAGGATGGGGGCCTCCTCGAGCACTTCCTCCGAGAGGTGGAAGTGGAATGCCTCCCGACTGAGATCCCCGGGCAGCTTGAGTTTGACGTGACCGCCCTGAAGGTCGGGGATGCGGTGCATGTCCGCGACCTGATTTCGCCACACCACGCGAAGATTACCAATGACCCGGATGGGGTCATTGCCTCGGTCAAGACCCCGAAGACCGAAACCGTCGAAGAAGAAGCCGCCGCCGTCACGGAGCCCGAGGTGATTCGCGAGAAGAGGGAAGAAGCGGCATCGCCGGCGGGTGAGGAGACGAAAGCTGAGCGGCCTGAAGCGAAGAAAGACACCAAGTCTTGAGAGTCATCGTCGGCTTAGGCAACCCGGGCCACACCTATCACGGCACCCGGCATAACGTGGGCTTTGGCGTCATCCAGCTCCTGGCAGAGCGACGACGCGTCGAGCTAAAGGAGCGGATCATCAGTTCCCTTGACCAACGCCCCGCAGGGGTGTGGGGCGCGTATCGCCTGGGGGAGGAGACGGTGCGATTGCTGATGCCGTTGACCATGATGAATGAATCCGGCGAAGCGCTCAGAGAGGCGCCGTGTCCGCTTGCGCGGCTTCTGGTGGTCTGCGATGACGTGAACCTGCCGCTTGGCAGCATCCGGATGCGCCCGGTGGGCAGCGATGGGGGGCATCACGGATTGGCTTCGTGCCTGAGCGTGTTAGGTACCGAGCAGGTGCCGCGGTTGCGAATCGGTGTGGGGATTCGTGAGCTTCCACCCGACCTCGAACAGTTTGTCTTATCGCCGTTTCGCGGTCCAGAGCGTCCGCTGATCAAGCGGGCGATTGAACAGGCAGCGGACGCCTGTGAAGCGTGGGTGACCGATGGCATCGAACACACGATGAATCGGTACAATCAAGCGCAGGAACCATGACGGCTCCCGGGGTGTTGAGCGGCGTCCCGCCGATCCAGGCGCGGGCGCTCAACGGGCGGAGCCGGCGTGCTCGTGCTGAGCCAGGAGCGCCTGGCAGGCAGGTGGGGGGATGACAACCATACGAGGCTATGAAGCGTTGGTGATTGTGAAAGCTGCGGGGACTGAGCAGGAACTCGCGCGAGCCGCCACCCGCCTGGAAGAGCCGATCAAGAAAATCGGCGGGGTGCTGGAAAACGCCCAGAGTATGGGCCGGCGCAGGCTCGCGTTTCGCATTGCGCGGCACACCGAGGGCCACTACGTGCTCCTGCGATTTCAAGCGCCGCCGGAGCAGGTGAAAGAGCTCGAGCGGCTCTTTCGGTTGAATGAGTCGGTGGTTCGGTGCATGATCCTCAGCCAAGACGAAGCCGCCCCGTTGGCGCCCAGTCCGGCGCGATCGGTGGCTGCTCAACCGCGGAGCTGATTGCCATGGCCAACCTGAACCGCGTTCTGCTAATCGGCAATCTCACGAAGGACCCGGAGCTTCGCTATATCCCCAGCGGAGTGCCGGTGGCCAACCTGCGTCTGGCGGTCAACTCGTCGTTCAAAGATCAGTCCGGGCAACGCAAGGAAGAGACGTGTTTTGTCACGATCGTCGTCTGGAGCAGACAGGCGGAACTCTGCCAGCAGTACCTCAAGAAAGGCCGTGCCATCTTTGTAGAAGGCCGGTTGATCTATCGGAGCTGGGAGGCTGAAGGGAAAACCCGCTCGACGATGGAAGTCCGAGCGGATCGGGTGCAGTTTCTGGGTTCCCCCACCGCCGCAGCAGGGGGGCGTCCCCGGGAGGACGGCACGTCCAGCGGAATGGCGGAGGAGGAGCGGGGAGAGGTCTCTGCTGAGGCGGAGGCGGTCCCAGAGGGCAACCAGGATTCCGATGTGCCCTTCTAAGCGCGCCTCACGAACAGACCCGGGGCGCGCTGTTCAAGGGGCAAGGCTCCAGGCATGATCTTCCTCCACCCGGACAGGATGTTCGGCGTGGGGCGCTCGTGGAATTGAGGAGAGCGATGGCGATTGTCCGGCGCATATTTGTCAAGCGGCCTTGTCGGTTTTGCTCCGAGAAGGTTGAGCACATCGACTACAAAGATCTTGAGCGGATCGGGCGCTACGTCACGGACCGCGGGAAGATCATTCCCTCGCGGCTGACGGGGACTTGCGCGAAGCATCAGCGCGTGTTGACGCGCGCGATCAAGCGTGCGCGATTCATGGCGCT
>JACPXS010000089.1 GCA_016196415.1 Candidatus Omnitrophota bacterium | reverse complement strand
GAGATGAACGTGGCCCCTAACGTCAGGCGAAAGTTCCCCAGATAGAGCGGATTGCGCACCCCTGCATAGGGACCATGCGTTACCAACCGTCCCACACCACTGCCGCGCGTCCGGCTCTCCTTCCCTGCGACAGCCACCCCCCAGACCCGCAACCCCTCGCCGCACACGAGGAGAACGAGTCCTGGCACCCAGCAGACCACATCCCGGGACTCCTTAATTGACAACAGGGCTAGGGCGAGCATGAAGGGGATGGGGGTCCAACTCCGCTGGCGAAATAACCATTCACCCAGCCCAATCAGCCGCAGCTTGATTGTTGGTTTCGTCATGTCAGTTTCCCCTTTAGCCGCGGCACTTGTTTCCTTACGTTGATACAAGAAAGGTGCCAGGCGCCGAGGGACAAGCATATTGTACACCGCAGGGAACGGAAGACGAAGCGGCCCGGCCAGGGATGTACCCGAGCCGGGCCGAAACTCCCCGGAGTGTCGGCTCGAAGCGCACTCCTATGGGATGAAGTCCCGATCAGGATAGCGACCGGGCGGTGGAACCACAAGCGGATTGAGGTGCTGGCTTAACCAGTTCGCTGCTTGCGGCGCTGCCGTTCCTCATCCACGGCGTCACGAAAACGGCAACATCGGCACCCTGACGCGCCGGAACTTCAGCCTCGGTGCCAGCTACTTCGGTAGCTGGCACCTTTCTGAAGCTGGCTCAGGCCCTTGGAGCTGTCTGTGCGTCGTGTCCCAGGAATTCCCCCAACAATCATCGGGGACGTCCAGTCCATGAGTGGTTGGGACGAGCCCAAGCGGCGACAAGCCCTCGGCGTCTGACTGGTTATCTGGCTTCCAACCGCTGAAGCAACACCGGGACGTGCGAGTGCTCGACGTCGGCTGCAGCAGTGACCAACGTCAGGCGCTTGCCTCGTGCGAGGAGTCTCAACTGCTCAAGCGCTTCGCGGTGCGTCGCCAGCTCCGCCTCGTACCGCTTCGCAAACTCGCCCCCTCGTCTCGCGGGATCTGCGTGAAACCACCGCCGCAGTGGGGTTGAGGGAGTTAGCTCCTTCATCCACGCGTCGAGACGCGCGCCCTCCTTCCCCACGCCGCGCGGCCACAGACGGTCAACCAGCACGCGCACCCCATCGCTCGGCTCAGCGGCCTCGTAGATGCGCTTGACTCGGATATGAGTGCGGGGCTTCATTCACAGATCTCCTCGGGGAGTCTGAGCTAACGCTTCGAAAGAAAGGTGCCGGACACCAGAGGGGCGAGCCGCGGCCTCGGTGCCAGCTACCGGGGTAGCTGGCACCTTTCTATTTTATGTTAATTATCGGGGCTACACTACCGATGAATGAAACGGCCCAACGGGCAATTGACCCGCTGGGCCGAAAACTTCCCGGTCGAGTGGCTCAGTGAACCTGAAGCCTGCGTGCCTCTCGTCCGGCTCTGACAATCCGTGCTTATCCCACAGCAACGACTTCCTGATCGTAGGTGCTCGCGCACGACTCGATATCTGCAGACGCCTTTTGCAAGTCCTCTGGCGTCATGACGGGGTGCAGCTCGACTGCCGCATTGAACGCCAGAAACCAGGGCTCCGCAATCGAGGGTATCTTGGACGCGCTTTCCAGATTCACAATCAAAAAGCCGCACCGCTGCCCATGTTCGGCCACGAAGTACGCCGCTTCCGGCCGCAGGGTTTGAAGAATCTGCTGGATCGTCTTACCCAACGTGCCCTTCCGTGCGGCTGCGTTACCCGCTTCGACCGGAATGTTGACCTTCACCAGCATTCGCATTACCGTCCTCCTCTGTTGACCGACTGCGTCACAGCCTCTTTCGCGTAATTGGGCATGCCTTGGAAATCCACAATCACAACCGGTTCATTGCCCACGACCCACGCGTCATGACCTGATGGCACGAGCGCGACGTCCCCTGCCTTGCATTCTACTTCGGTCCCATCATCCATACGAATGCGCATGGTGCCAGAGACCTGGTACCCGAAGTGCGCAGCCTCGCAGCTTTTGGTGTTGGCGATGGGCTTCACACAGGTGGACCAACGCCATCCTGGCTCAAACGTCGCGCGGCCAATCGTGGCATCGCCCAACGTGATCAGCTCCACTTTGCCCTTGGTGAACGTTCTCACCTCATCCGGATTCTTAAAGCTTCTCGACTCAATCTTCGCCATCCCTGCACCCCCCTTTCTCTCTACCGTTCGGTGGCGGCTCCCGCGACTCCTACCCCCAGACATTCTATCATAGTGGTCGAAGAAGGAAGGAAGACGCAGGGGTGAAGTCATGACAGGCCTGAGAGGCGAACCGATCTATCGGTCAGGTTCGTTCAGCCACAAATACGCACGAAGGAAGCTCCCCGGGTGAGGCCTCGGTGCCAGCTACCCCGGTAGCTGGCGCCTTTCTTTCTGCTGGACGATCTTCGCAACTGGTGCGTCAGCCAAGAACCGCTGGAAATGGGTCTTGGCTCACCGGAACTTCCCACGACGGGGCCATAACCCGTACTGCCAGGCGCCCGACGCGCTAGGGCGCCGGCGTGACCGGATTGCCACAAGTTGTTGCGGTCGCGTCACCACGTCGCCGCACGAGCCCGCCATCGCCGGGGCGCTGCCGGCTCTCGATTCTAGCCTGTTGCAGGACCATCGGTTGCAGCGCGTGTGCGACGGAGCAGTTGGCATCCCTCGTGCTACTAGTTCCACGTGGGAGGTCCCCCGCCCATCGGACACATCAGACAGCTCGGCCTATTGGTCGTCCTCCTCTGGAGCCTGTCCCCGGCAACGGCGGCAGCGGCGGGCGCGGAGAGTAACGTCACCCCGCTGCCGGATCCAACCGTGCAGACGTTTGACCCCAACACCCCCCCTGGTGACCTTGGCGCCGGCGAGAAGGCAGACGCCAAGACCACCGTTTCGCTCAGCGGGACCTTCAGCACGGGGTTCAACAACCAGACCAAGAAGTTCTTCGTGAAAGACGTGGATCCCGTCGAGGTCTCCGGCCAGACCGTGATTCGCCAGCCGAACAACGCCGATGACGACCTCAAGAAACATGAGCTGGGGCACCATACGTTGAGCAAGGATGAGTACGACAAGCGTGTCGCCAAGAAAGTAGCGGACGCCCTATCCGGGTTCAAGGGGATGATGTTCATGGGGGCGGGGAACACATTTCAGGAGCGGGCGGCCGATGCGGAGAAGCAGGCTCAGGCTGAGTACGACCGTCGGCTCAAGCGCGCGAAAGAGGCCATTGAGTCCCAGATGAAAACCCTGAGTGCCAAGTACGACAGCCTCACCGACCACAGCAAGAGCCCCACGGTGGACACCGACAAAGGCGTCAAGGAGGCGATCAAAGAGCGGGATCGGGCGCCCGGCGCCGGCTCGCACCTCTGGAGGCCGGATCGCGAGAAACCGTTCGCCGCGGTCAGCGGCCCGACGCTGCTCTACGATCCGGCGACAGACGTGCTGATCTTCAGCGGCCACCTCCTCTTCGACACGGCGGCCGACGCGACCGATTCGATCCTGGGCACCGGCGAGGCCGTGGTGGGACCGATCATCGCTATCGGGCCCCAACTGAATGGCACCGTCCATCTGTCGGACACGATCTTCGACGTCATCGACTCAACGAGCGGGGACGTGCTGCTGAACGCCTTCCTCTTTGAGCTGGCCTATATGCCCTCCAGCTTGCCGGAATTTCCAGGGATGATCCAGGGCTATCTCGACATCCCTCCGCCGTTCGCTGCGCAGGGGGTCTCCAATACAATCAGCTCGCCATTCCTCGATGGCCTGCAACAGGCGAGCCTGGCGAACGAGATCACGAGCTTTTGGTTCTACACCAACCAGCCGGTGTTTGATGCCGAGGGACGTCCGCTGCTCGGCAAGGGCGGCACGACCGGCGAGCTCGTCGCGGGCGTCGCCACGCCGGAGCCGGGCACGCTGGCGCTGTTCGGGCTCGGATTGTTCGGGTTCGCCGTCCGTCGGCGCCGGCCCGCCTCTCGTACATTCTGCACCAGCACTCAATGAGACGGCCCAGCAGGTCGTGAACCCACTGGGCCGAAAACTCCCCGAACTTCCCGGTCTACTAACCGCTTCTCTGGCGTCTCGGAGCCTGAGGTGTGGTTCCGGATCGTTCATATAACTCTTGAAGACCAGGTAGGTTCTGCCATCTATGTCGAACAGACAGTCGAGATTGCCTTGGGCCCCAAGGGCGCTTTCGAGAACGGGAATATCGGTACTTTAACACGTCGGGTACCCGGCAGCCAGGTCGTCAGCACCATTCCACCACCTCGTGGTAAGCCCAAACTGCCCAAGGTGTCTCGAACGCCCCCGGTGGTTGAGTTCCTCCGCAAGGCCATCGAGTGGCAGGCGTTCCTTGAGTCTGGCGAGGCCAAGAGCCAGGGTGACATCGCCCCACAGGAAGGCATCAGTCGGCCTCGGGTCAACCAAATCATGTCCCTGGTCCGCCTGGCACCCGAGATCCAGGAGCAGCTCCTGCGCTTGACGGACCAGCTGGCGATCCGCTTCTTCAGCGAAAACCGCCTTCGCCCGCTGACCCAAATCACCGACCCGGCGCGCCAGCTTGAGGAGTTCCAGAAGCTACTGGCGCAGGTCTAACCGCCCCAGAGCCATGCTTGAACGAAGTCCGTCCCACCCATAAGCGCCAGGGAGAGGGGATTGTGTTGCACGTTTGGCTGAAGAAATAAGAGGATCTCCATAAACTACTTGTGCGGGTCCCCCGGTAGCGAGGGGTGTCGGCTGGGCCGATAGTGTAACTAGCGGAGCAACTGGAAGTCCGAGCCCGACATGGGCTCGTAGTTGGAAGGAAGAGGGCCCTTGAGCTCTACCAACACTCGTTGGTTGCTTGGAGCGGGAGCGAGGTTCACGCGTACCACACGTGCCGTGATTTGGGTTGGCGATGCGATAATGACCTGGAGCAAGTCCTTGACAAGATAGCGCGGCGCCCAGCCAAGCATAGCGTAATCTTCGCTCCCGAGCTGTAATGCTAGCTCAGAGGTAGGATTGTTCAGCTCAATGGAGACGCGGAGCGGTTCATTGCTCTTCAACGTGTCAACGCGCTCATGTGCGATGGGATGAATGTGTCGGCTGCCATGGATAAAGAATCGGCACACAAACGTTCCGTCCGCGCGACGCTCAAGCTTTGGGAATACTTCCAGATTGTCCGTCTGTCGCGTCCCACCGCTGACCTCCAAAATCGTGATAGGGTCTGCCCCATCTGGGAGATCGAGTTGATGGAGGTAATCACGAAAATCTTCGCGATCAGAGCCCACCACCCGATTGCGGAATAGCGGAAATAGTTCGCGAGATTCGTAACTGTTGTTGAAGTCCGGAAACGACAAGAGCGGCTGAAATCCGGTTTCCTGCGCGGCGCGCTCTGCACCGTGAGTGTAGCCGAAATGATACGATGAGTGCTCAACGTCCGCATCCAATCGGCCAATGGGAAACCAGGCACGAGTTGTGCCGGCATCTTGCCATGCGAGAAAGAGGGATTTCACAGAAGACATAGCTGGGTGCGCGTGTATTCGACGAATGCCGTCGCAAAACGCTTTGCCGTTGAGTCCATCAGCGTTTCAGGCACTGCATCAATGATACTCTGAACGCTGGCTGAAGGCAAGGCGCGAACACGTGCTAGCCACGGCTGAAAGGCTTCCGGCATCGTAGGTGCCACCTGCAGCACCAACTCAAGCGGATTTGCCCCACGACGATCGGCGGTTGTCACATAGATACTACCCCGCCCACGGCGGGCATAGGTCTCGATGCTCCCCTCGTGCAGATGGCGTTCCCGCTCATCGGGCAACATCTCGCGCCCCAGGGATGATGCATGGTCGAACGATGGCGCGAGCGTGTCCTCCAGCGAACCATCGACTCTCGTGCGACGCAGAACACCCCAATTCTCATGATGGCGATCGGTGTTTCCAACCAACGCATCCAGTGTGAGATAGCCGGCCAGTCGTTCGATCTGTACCCGTGACTGTTCTGGGTCAGGGAAAATCCGCCTGAGCACCGTGAGAATATTGTCCAACGTGTGCTGGGACTGACGAAACACTAGGTCACGCTGGTAGCCGGACACATCGGCAGCAAGAAGTTCGTTACCGTGAATGAGGTCCCACCCTTCACGTTGTAGCACAAATGAGCGCGAGATCGAGCCGCGCCGACCGTCGAACACAGCCAATTCGACTCCCGGAGCCGAGATTTCCAAAATGCCGGCGATCTCGGCAGCAATTTTCTCGGCCCAATCCTCGCCGGTCCCTTCGCGCGAAAATTTGAAAAGCCATTGCTGCCCATCGTCAGGTCGCCGAAACCAGAACTTCCGCTTGCTGCCCATCTGTTCGATCCACTCCGGTTGTGCTGAGATGGAATGGATCGGATAGGAAGATGTCATGCGCTTCTCTTGTCAAAGCAAATCAGGAGGTTTTTCATCTACCGCATTAAAATTAAAGGGATCGGAGTCAATGGGACCGTTCCGCGTGTTTGATCCGTGCCAGTTGATCCGGGGCAATCGGACGCATTTCGGGAATGGGAGCCCACCGGATAGACGCAAGAGATTCTGGTCGTTGTCGTTTCAGTTCACCGTAGTTCACCATCGACAGCTCGGGACCGACGTCGACGTCGCCCCGGCCATAGAGCGCATCCAAAACGCCGCGGTGGTTCTGGAGTTCAAATGGAATCCGGTACGCTCCCAATGCGACGGCCATCCGCGCAGTCGTGACATACCATCCCAAAGCATCCACCCACAACCAATAACTCCAAGAACGATGCTCTTGATGGTATCGAGGCGAGAGCATAATCCCGTGCGGGTGACTGAACACAATCTCCCAGGGATGACACCCCGTCCATGCTGGCGAATGAAACCATTGATCAAACGCTGTGGCGTCATGGGGTGGGAGATCCAACAAACCGCCATGCCTCCCGTCGGCTTTCTTTTGATACTTCTGTCGAGGAGAGAAAGCGCGAAGCTCTCGAAAACCGGCATCGTATGCCACGGCCGCGGTTTTCAAATACTGAGCAAGCGACATCCGTTGAAGTCGCGGGCGTTTCGTCGCCTCACCCAACGTTCTCTCAAGATGCTGGAGCTGCCGCAACGAAACAGGACGCTTGGCTCCACGAGGCCATGTGAGTTCTCGCCGAATTTTCCCCCATCGACAGGTCAAGGGGAGACGCCGTTCGACAAGACGGTTGTAGCGAGAACACACTGTTAATGCTGACGCCAATTGATGTGCGATTTGAGTCAGCGCCTTGCCCCGCAGCTCATCACCATTGTCGTAGTCTCCCGTGAGCGTGTCTGTTTCAAAGGTCACCCCAGGGGACCCGATTTTCCACGATAGGCCGTAGTATCCCGGGGGAATAAGAAGTCGGCTGTACAGCACTCCGCCATACAGCGTAAAACGAGATGGGCACCATTGCCCTCGTCGAGGAATGACATAAGGCCCCCACCATGTCACATCACTGGCATCATCGACTGGCTGCGTTTTTTTTGAGAAGGGCAAAGACCGTTCGCAGTTGGGCATTGAGAGGCATTATCTCCGCCTCCGGGGGACCATTACGACAACAGTTGGAAGAAGCGCTCGAAGGTCGTGTAGACATCGGCGATCAGGATGTCACGGGCGCGAGGCTCGGTCAGGTCGTTAAAGTTGGCGACCCAGGCGGGGCCGGTGGCGTAGAGGCTGCCGAAGGCCTCCTGTAAATTCTTGCGCGCCTGCTGGACAACCGGCAGATGCGGGAGGGGGCGCAAGGCTTCCGCCGCCGACACGGGTCCTTGCTGGTAATGGCGCACGAGGTAGAAGAGGTCGTAGGCGTCCTTCTCTTTGTAGCGGCCGCCGAGGGCGAGGTTCTTCATGACCAGGCTGGCCGCCAGGTTGGCCATCGGCCAGGTGACGCTCGCCTCGCCGCCTGCATCGGGGAGCTTGGCCGCAAGCTCCACCATGACCGGGTCTTCAAACGCCAGCTCGCAGCCGCTGGCCTTGAAAGCTTTCAGGTCCGGCTGGACGGCCCGGTGGCGCCGCTCAGTATCAGCGTCCCAGGCCTCCAAGGTCAGAAAGTCCACCCGGATGGTGTAGAGCTTCTGATCATACGGAGACACGAGGCGGCGGTCATAGCGGAACTCGAAGATGTCCGCCAACTCGTCCTGCGGGGGTTGGTACCCTCGGGCCGTGATGAGCGCGGCGATGGACGCGTATCCGCCTCGCTCAGCAATCCTCGGATGCACCGCCAGATCAATGTCGACGGAGCCCGCGTGGTCGAATCCCGCCTGTTGATGCTGCTGGAGCAAGAAGTACGGCGCCCAGCCGCCGATCAGCGCCAGGTCGTTCAGGTAGCTGCGGAGGATGACTCCGAGCTCGACCAGCACCGCGCGGGAGGCGTCGATGACGCCCGGCGCAAATTGGGACGCGGTCCGAGGCTCCATGGCTAGATTTTCATGCGCTCCTTGCGCAGAAACTCAGCGGCTTCTTTGCCGCGCGTGGGGTGTTGGAAGAGATCCAGATAGAGCTGCGTGTTGCACACCACGGGCAGGCGCTCCAGCATCTGCCGATGGTGCAAGACCCCCTCGTCGTAGGGCGTGATCACGTGGACCGTGCCGCCGAACTCGATGCGCTCAAGCTGCATCGCCTGCAGGATGACGTCAGAGAGCGGCTCCTGGAGGTAGCAATGGACCTCGGTGAAGCGGGTAAAGGGTGCGACCAGCGAGGCCCCGGCGTGGAGGGTGAACGCACAGGTGAGCTGCTGTGTGGCGGCCCCCTGGGCCATCTGCGCCATTACCGCGGCAGGGTCCTTGAGCGGCGTGTAGAAGCTTTGCATCGCCGCCGGATCGATCCGGTACTCTGCGGCCCAGGCGTCCAGCAAGGCGCCCGGGTCCCGAAGGCGCACCTGGCGCTGTTCCTGAATGAGGAAGCCCTGCGTCAGGAGTGCCCGGGTGACCTTGTAGGCGTGGCCTACGCTCACCTGAGACGCCTCGGCCAGTTTGGCCACGTCCCAGCGTGTCGTGTGCTGCTCAAGCAGCGTTCGGATCACTCGAGTGGCCTTCCGGCTGAAGAGCCGCCGCAGCTCCCCGCGGGGGCGCGCGACGTGGACCCGGGCCGGCAGCGCGGCGGCTCCCTGGCGCACCAGGGGTCGCGGGCTGGTCCTATCGATGTAGATCTCTCCCAGGTTGAGCCAGCAGTTGCCCGCTAAATCCAGATACCCCACTCCAGCTTCTCTGGCTAGGCTGGCGCCCCGCGCTGAAATCGCATCGGCCACCACGACCGGGTAGCCCTTGTGCGTGCCGCGAGCGAGCTGCAGCACCTGGAACGCCTGGAGGAGCTGCATCGGATAGCCGGGCGACTTGACCTCAATTAGCAGCCGCTTGGTCCGGCCCCCAACGGTCACATCGGCGATCAAATCCGGCCGCCTCAGTCCGGCATCCGCCCTGACGGCAGGGCTGTGCCGAACCGTGACCTTCCCTTGAGGCAGGACGGCCTTTAGCAACTCCGGGACGCGATGTTCGAGCTTGGCTTCATTCATTGTGTCACTATTTATTATTATTCACTATTTGGTGAATTATGTACTAATAGTATATATTCCTGACCGCCTCCTGTCAACTCACGAAGGGTTAGCGGGTGACTATGGCGGGGCGGTTATTCCAGTCGTATTAGCCCAGATCAGCTAGGCGGGGCTATTTGGGACGGCACCGGTCTTTTCGCCTCCGTTGGTGATAAACGGGCAGCTTGTTCCAAGCTATTCGACGTCCTTCATGGAATGTATTACGGATTGGCGAGGGCGAACTCAACGCTCTGCGACTCGTTGTCTTTTACGGTCACGGTCAGCTGCTTGGTGCCGAGCTTCCCATGCCAGGCTTCGAGCGTATACGTCCCCGGTGGCAGACCCTTGATGGTAAAAATACCGTTAGGACCGGTGATGGCAAAGAAGGGGTGTGCCAAAATGTGCAGGTAG
>JACPXS010000088.1 GCA_016196415.1 Candidatus Omnitrophota bacterium | reverse complement strand
CGATCGACGAGGATTTGGCGTCCTGCGTGCGCCTGCTGAAGGGCGCGTTCTCCTTGTTGTTCCTCACGCAGGAAGCGCTCATCGGCTGCCGCGACCCGAATGGGTTTCGGCCGCTGTGCATCGGCCGGCTGAACAAGACCTACGTGCTGGCCTCGGAGACGTGCGCGTTGGACATCATCGGGGCGAAGTTCATGCGGGAAGTCGACCCGGGAGAAGTGGTGCTCATTGGCCCAAGCGGGGTGCGCTCGCTCCATCCGTTCAAGGAGCTGCCGACGGACCGGTCCCACTGCCTGTTCGAACACGTCTATTTCTCGCGCCCGGATTCGATCGTCTTCGGCGAGAGCGTCCAGGCGGTGCGCGTGCGGCTCGGGCGCCAGCTGGCGAGGGAGTACCCGGTGGAGGCGGATCTGGTGATGCCGATCCCGGACTCGGGCAACTTCGCGGCCCTGGGCTATAGCCTGGAGTCCAAGATCCCCTACACGATCGGCATGACGCGCAACCACTACGTCGGGCGGACCTTCATCCAGCCGGCCCAGGAGATCCGCGATCTCAAGGTCCGCGTCAAGTTCAACCCGATCCGAGAGATCATCCGGGGCAAGCGGATCGTGATCGTGGACGACTCCATCATCCGCGGCACCACCACGCGGGCGCGCGTCAAGAGCCTGCGCGAGGCCGGGGCGAAGGCGATCCATCTGCGGATCAGCTGCCCGCCGACGAAGCACTCCTGCTTCTACGGCATTGATTTCCCGACGAAGAAAGAGCTCATCGCCAACCGGCTTTCATTGGAAGAGACCCGGAGCTTCATCGGGGTGGAGAGCCTAGGGTACCTCTCGCTGGAGGGCCTGCTGAGGGCGGTGGGCGAGCCCGGTCACTACTGCACCGCCTGCTGGAGCGGCACCTATCCCATTCCCTTCGGCGGGGAAGGCGACAAGTACGCGCTCGAGAAGCACGCCGGCCAAGGCTGCGGATGACGGGCAAACGAGACGGGGTGTAACGTTTAACGTGTACCGTTAGAGCAGAGACGACCTCGGGAAGTCAGGTTTTGGAAGAGGCGAACTTCGCATGACGTTCCACGTTAAACGTTAAACGGACGTGACAGTCACCTATCGGCAAGCGGGCGTTGACATTGAGCGAGTGGATCAGTGGCTGGCGCGGATGCGCCCGCTGATCCGCTCCACGCGGCGCCCTGGGGTCCTTGCGGATCGCGGGCAGTTTGCCGGGCTCTTTCGGCTGGCGAGCGCGCGGCTGCGCGACCCCGTGCTGGTGGCCTCAACTGACGGGGTCGGCACCAAGCTCAAGGTAGCCCAGCTCTGTGGCGAGCACGAGGGGATCGGGGTGGATGTGGTGGCGATGAATACCAATGATGTGCTGGTGTACGGGGCCCGGCCGCTTTTTTTCCTGGACTACATCGCGATTGGCCGTCTTGACGCTCCGCTGATGAGTTGCCTGCTGCGTGGCGTGGCGCAAGGTTGTCGGCAAAGCGGCTGCGCGTTGCTAGGCGGCGAGACGGCCGAGATGCCCGGCGTGTATCGCCGCGGCGAGTACGATGTCGCCGGCTTCTGCGTGGGGGTCGTGGAGCGCGCCAAACTCATCGACGGCTCGGCCGTTCGGGACGGGGATGCGGTGGTGGGCTTGGCCTCCTCGGGCGTGCACGCAAACGGCTTTTCGCTGATCCGGCGAGTCTTGAGCCGCTCGAAGCTGGCGCGCTTGAAACGCGAGCTCCTGCGGCCGACCCGCATCTATGTCAAGCCGGTCTTGCGGGCCCTGGAACGCGTGTCGATTCGCGCAATCGCCCACGTGACGGGCGGCGGGTTGGCTCGGCGGTTGCCAAGCCTCATCGCCCATCGCCGCGGGTTGCGCGTGCAGATCCTCCCCGAGAGTTGGCCCGTGCCGGCGATTTTTCGCACCCTTCAAGACGAGGGGCGGATTGAGACCGAGGAGATGATGCGGACCTTCAACATGGGCATCGGGATGGCGCTGGTCTGCCGGCCCGATGACGCCCCGAGGCTGGCGCATCTATTGCGGACCTGGGGCGTCCCTGCGTGGCTCATTGGTCGGGTTGAGCACGTCTGAATTGAGACGGATGTGAGGCGGAGGGCAAGATGCGTGTGCTCGTGGTCGGGTCTGGCGGGCGGGAACATGCGCTCGTGTGGAAATTGAGTCAGTCGCCGGAGGTGACGAAGCTGTTCTGCGCCCCAGGCAATGGGGGGGTCGCGAACCTGGCTGAGCTCATCGATATCGGCGCGGAAGATGTGGAGGCGCTCGCGGAATTCGCCGAGAGCAAAGATATCGATTTGACGATTGTCGGGCCGGAGAACACGCTGGCAAAAGGCATCGTCGATCTGTTTGAGAAACGGGGCTTGCGCATCTTCGGGCCGACGAAAGCCGCGGCGCGCTTGGAGTCCAGCAAGGCCTTTGCGAAAAATTTGATGAAGAAGTACCACATTCCGACCGGGCAGTTCGCCGTCTTCGATGACCCGCAGGCCGCGCGGGCCTATGTCCGCCAGTTAGGCGTGCCGATTGTGATCAAAGCCGATGGGCTCTGCGGTGGCAAGGGGACCATCGTCGCCAACACCCTGAGCGAGGCGCTCGGGGCGATCGATCTGCTCATGGAAGATCGCATCTTCAAGCAGGCCGGCGAGCGCATCATCGTGGAAGAGCGTCTGGTGGGTGAGGAGGCGTCGTTCATTGTCGTGACCGACGGGGTAACCGTGCTGCCCTTTGTCCCGGCGCAAGACCACAAGCGGCTCCACGACGGGGACAAGGGGCCGAATACCGGCGGCATGGGGGCCTATGCGCCAGCGCCCATCGTGGATCAGGCGCTGACCACACAGGTCATGGAGCAGATCATCATGCCGACGATCCGAGCCATGGCCGGTGAAGGGCTCAGCTTCAAGGGGGTGCTCTACGCAGGCTTGATGCTCACCAGCGATGGGCCGAAGGTCCTCGAGTACAACGTGCGATTCGGCGATCCAGAGATCCAAGCGATCCTCCCGCTCCTCAAGAGCGATTTGGTGCCGATTCTGGATGACACGATCGAAGGACGGCTCTCCTCGGTTCAGTGCCAGTGGCATCCCGGCAGTTGCGTCTGCGTGGTGCTCGCCTCAGGCGGGTATCCCGGGGACTTCCAGATCGGCAAGGAGATTCGCGGGTTGGATCAGTTCAAGAACCGTCGCGACCTCCTGGCGTTTCATGCCGGCACGAAAAAGGATAAGGATCGGTTTCTCACCTGGGGCGGTCGCGTCCTCAACATCGTGGCGGTGGGCGCCGATCTCGAAGAGGCGCTGAAGCGCGCCTATGAAGCGATCGGCCGGATCGGGTTTGACGGGATGTCCTACCGGAAGGATATCGGGTTTCGGGCGCTCAAAAAAGTTGCGGGGAAGCCATGACACGACGCCCGGGCCCTCCGGCGCATTCGCGCAAGCCGCTGGTTGGCATGCTGATGGGATCGGATTCGGACTGGCCCGTCATGGAGCCGGCGGTGAAGACGTTTGAGCGGTTCGGCGTCCCATGCGAGGTGCGCGTGCTCTCCGCGCACCGAAGCCCGGAGTTGGTCCGCCGATACGCCTCCACCGCCTCCTCTCGCGGGCTCAAGGTCATTGTGGCCGCAGCAGGCGGCGCCGCCCATCTGGCCGGCGTGATTGCCGCGCATACGACCCTGCCGGTGATCGGGGTCCCGATTGAGAGCAAGAGCCTCAAGGGGCTCGATAGCTTGCTCTCGACGGTGCAGATGCCCTCCGGGGTGCCGGTGGCGACCGTGGCGATCAACAACGCGACCAACGCCGCGATCTTGGCCGTGCAATGTCTGGCGCTCGGGGACATCGCACTGCAGCGTCGGCTCTCAGCGCATAAAGCGCAGCTCTCGGAGAACACGCGCACGGCCGACCGCACACTCCAAGCCCGCATGAAACCGTCAGGCGGATGAACCCTCCCCCTCGGATTGTTGGCGTGTTTGGCGATGCGCCTGATCCGGCTGCGCTCACCGAGGCGGCCACGATCTTACGTGGCGGGGGGCTGGTGGTGTTTCCCACCGAAACCGTCTATGGCTTAGGAGCGGATGCCACCAATCCCGCTGCGATTGCGCGGCTCAACCGCGTGAAAGGGCGCCCTCCAGAAAAACCGTACTCGCTGCACCTGTACACGGAGGATCAAGTGCGAGCGTTCGTGGCGGATATTCCCCCGCTTGCGGCGCGACTCATGGAGCGATTTTGGCCTGGGCCGCTGACGATTGTGATGCCGTCGACGGATGGGAGGGCCGTCGGATTTCGACTGCCGGATCACCCCGTGGCGCGAGCCTTTCTGAAAGCGTGCGGGGTGCCGGTCGTGGCGCCCAGCGCCAACCGTTCCGGATCTCCTCCTCCGACCGATGCGAAGGAAGCGCTGGAAGCGCTCGGCCAGACGTTTGACTGCTTGCTGGATGCGGGACCAACCCGGCTTGGAAAGGAATCCACCGTTGTAGAGGTTGTGGACAACCGGGTGGAGATCCGCCGGGAGGGCGCCATCCCCAAGGGCGAAATCCTCTTGGCTGTAGGCTCCTCGGCTCCAGGTTGAACCGTCGCGACACATGGGTGCGAAGCGGATCGTGTTTGTTTGCACCGGCAATAGCTGCCGGAGTGTGATGGCGCAGAGCCTCCTTCGGCACCTGCTCAGCCGGGCGGGGATCGGCACGATCAGCGTGGAATCGGCGGGCGCGTTCGCCATCGAGGGGATGTCGCCCACGCGGGAGACCCAACGGGTGCTGCAGGACATCGGGCTGGACTGCTCGGGGCATCGGGCCCGCTCCCTGACGCCTGAGCTGATCCAGCAGGCGGAGCTGATCCTCGTGATGGAGCCGTTCCACAGAGACGAGGTGCTGCGGCGATTCCCCAGCGCGCACGGCAAAGTCCACCTGTTAAAAATGTACGGGCGGCCGCCGAGCGACATCGACAGCCGCGCCGGCATTCCGGATCCGATCGGCAAGCCCTTGGAGGTGTACGAGGTGTGTTTTACCGAGATTCGTGAGGCGGTGGAGCGCGTGGCCAAATCGCTCGGCGTCCACCAGGCATGAGCCGTCCTCGCGGGGTTCTTCGGACATATCTTCCCGGCATCCGGCGCATCGCGATCGGCGCCGACCACGGCGGGTTTGCGCTCAAAGCGACGCTCATCACGTTCCTGCAGGCCCGCGGGCTTGAGGTAGCCGACTTGGGCACGCACTCGCCGGAGCCCTGCGATTACCCGACGATCGGCTACAAGGTGGCTGCGGCCGTGGCGCGCGGCGCGTTCGATCGCGGGATTCTCCTGTGCAAATCAGGCATCGGCATCGCGATCGTCGCGAATAAGGTGCCCGGCATCCGAGCGGCGGTGTGCGGGGATACGGTTGAGGCGGAACGCAGCCGGAGCCATAACGATACGAACATCGTGGCGCTGGGCGCAGAAACGTTGAGCGACTCGAGCGCGAAGCGGATCGTCGAGCGCTGGCTCTCAACCCCCTTTGAGTCCGGGGGGCGTCATGAGCGTCGCGTCAGGCAAATTGCCGCCATCGAGAAGGCAGTCGGCAGCAGGCCGGAGTCAGAAAGCCGAAAAAAAGATGAGGGCAGATAGAGCACAATGAACGCGCAACCGGGTCATACGTCCCGTCTTACTTCTTCGAAGATGTCTGCCGACCGCCATCGGCCTCCTGCCTACTGGAGCTGCTGGAGCTAGCCGATGCGATTGCTCCAGCAGACCGACCCGGAGATCGACGAGGCTATCCAGCAGGAGGTGCAGCGCCAGCATGACCACTTGGAGCTGATCGCCTCAGAAAATTTCACGAGCCTGGCGGTCCTCGAAGCCCAGGGCTCGGTGATGACGAACAAGTACGCCGAGGGCTACCCCGGCGCGCGCTGGTACGGCGGTTGTGAGTGTGTTGATGTCGCGGAACGCCTGGCGATCGAACGGGCCAAAGCGCTCTTCGGCGCGGAGCACGCCAATGTCCAGCCGCACTCCGGCACGCAGGCCAACATCGTCGTGTTCTACGCCCTGCTCCAGCCAGGCGAGACCATCCTCGCGATGAGTTTGGCGCACGGCGGCCATCTCTCGCACGGCCATCCCAAGAACTTTTCCGGCCGATTTTTTACCATTGTCCCCTACGGCGTCAACCGGCAGACCGAGCAGATCGACTATGACGCGCTCGAGGGCTTGGCGAAGGAGCATCGCCCCAAGCTGATCCTTGCGGGCTACTCGGCGTATTCGCGGGTGCTGGACTTTGCGCGCTTTCGCCGGATCGCCGATGCCGTCGGCGCGATCCTGCTGGTCGACATGGCGCATTTCGCGGGGCTGGTGGCGGCAGGGGTCTCTCCCAATCCGGTTCCCTACGCGGAGTGTGTGACCTCGACGACGCACAAGACGCTGCGCGGGCCGCGCGGCGGGTTGATCCTCTGTCGGGCTCCATTCGCCAAGGCGATCGATGCAGCCCTTTTTCCCGGCAACCAGGGGGGGCCGCTGATGCACACCATCGCGGCGAAAGCGGTGTGCTTCAAAGAAGCGATGAGCGAGTCGTTTCAGGCGTATCAGCGGCAGGTGGTGGCGAACGCCAAGGCGTTAGCGAACGCCCTGAGCGCTCGCGGCTACCGCATTGTGTCCGGGGGCACCGATAACCATCTCCTCCTGGTTGATCTCACGCCGAAAGGGCTCACCGGCAAGGAGGCCCAAGAGACGCTCGATCACGCCAAGATCACCGTGAACAAAAACGCCATCCCCTTCGATCCGCTGCCGCCTGGCAAGGCCAGCGGGATCCGGCTCGGCACGCCGGCGCTGACGACGCGCGGGATGAAGGAGCCGGAGATGGAGCAGATCGCCGGATTCATCGACGAGGCGCTCACCCACCGGCAGGACCCGGCGGCGCTGGCCGTGGTCGCCCGGAAAGTCGGTGCGCTCGCGGAGCGATTTCCGCTGTATCCAGAGCTTCGGAAGGCCAGTAAGCCGTAGGCAGAACGCAGAAGACAGAAGACAGAAGGCCACCGGAGGACTGCTGTTGACCACGAGACCGCGTTCTGCGTTCTGCGTTCTGCGTTCTGCCTACGGCTTACCGAGCGCGGGGCTCGGGGCAAGAACCCACAGCCCGGCGTCCATCGCCTTGAGCCACTGTTGAGGTCGAAGGATGCGATGACCTACGGCTGTCCGTATGTGCCGCTTACTCGGGATGGCGCTAAAAGTGTTGAAGAAGCTAAATGGTTTTTCGTAGGCGTCCCTGGCAGATACTCAGGTAAAAAGTGGGAGGACTATAGCATGGCCCAGCAGGTGCAAGGGATCGCGATGAGCGCTCTCGTAGCGTTTGGTTTGGGAAGTTTTTTGACAGCAAGCCCATGGGTGTTCGGCGCGAAGGAGCCTATCCAGGACGAGTTGGTGAAAATACTTGGAACAGAAAAGGCCAATCAACTGAGTGAGGCGGATGAGCCAGTAGCATTGAAGCTTTTTGAACAATGGATGGAGAAGCCAAAAAAATTTGGGCTACAAGAGGAACAGCGGGGAGTCTTAACAAAGACTATGGCTTACCGCCTCCAAAGCGTGCGAGGGAAACAGCGTTTTATTCTGCATGTCGGTATGGGTATTTCAGAGAGCGGATTTTCGAAAGACTGTGCGGCAGGCATTGCGTTGTTGTTAAAGGATAACGACCCTTCGATCAGGGAGGATGCAGCCGAAACGCTCGTCCTCCTTAAGGCCACGGAATACACACAAGATATCGCAGGGCTCTTAGCCGATAACGAGGCCTTTGTGAGAGGTGCTGCAGCCGAGCTCCTGGCTCAACTCAAGGCCACTGAATACGCGAAGGATATCGCTGCGCTCTTAAATGATAGGGATTCTCAGGTGAGGACCGATGCGGCGGACGCGTTGGGTAAGCTTAAAGCGAAGGAGTATGCACAGGATATTGCCGAACTCTCGAAAAGAGAACGAAGTAATTTCATCGTCGCAAATGCCTTAGGGGAGCTTGGATCAAAGGAACAGGTGGAGGATCTCGCGAAAACTAGGTTGCGGCGCTCTTGAAAGACGAAGACGACTACGTCAGAAGCTATACGGCTGAGCGGTTAGGTTTACATGGGGCTAAACAATACGCAAGGGATCTCGCGGAAGCTTTGAGAGACCGTCAGTGGCGTGTGAGAAGTGATGCAGCAATAGCCTTAGGTCGACTCGGAGCGAAAGAATACGCAAAGCAGATTGCGGCCCTTTTGGGTGATGAAGAGCGATTTGTGAGAAGGAGTGCGGTATGGGCGTTGGGCCAGCTAAAAGCAAGGGGGTATGTTAAAGACATTGCTAAGCTCACAGAGGATAGAGACATGGAAGTGAAGACGTTTGCTATGCAGGTACTCAAGGAGTGGGGGATCGATCCTAGGATGGTGAAAGGAGAGGACTCCCGCTGATATAACTATTTCTGACGAACAAGCGTCTCTACATGGTTACCTACGGCTGGCCGTACGTGTAAGTTACTAGGGATGGCGCTGAAGCTGCTGAAGAAGCTGAACGACCTTGAGGGAAGTTGAGCGTATTTCCCCATGGAAATGAAATTTCCAACATCAAAAAGTGGCTGGTTCCTTGCCGTACTCTACCTCGGGTTTGCTGTAATCTGTATTTCTGACGCGTTCACCTGCACCGGTTGGCTTTGTGACCTGTCGGGGTGCGTCGCAACGCTTCCCTCCGGCTTTGTTTACTGGCCAGTGGCTAAGTGGCTGGACCGCATCTACGTGTTTGATGATCGAGTGTTTGACGTCAATAACCCGTGCCGGAATTTCTTCCTCCTCATCCCTTCGGTGATGACGAATATCGCCATCTGTTATTGGGCGGGGCGTTTTGTGGGGAAACTCTTCTCCAGAAAATAGCAATGGTGGTTGTGGAATGAGGAAGACGGGTTTTCTCCAAACCTACGGCTGCTAGATGGACGAGCGAGAGCTGAAGTGATGCGCGCCCGCGGTTCCAGGCGCAGGGCTCCCGGCCAGGGTGTTTGCCCAGAACCCCGAACCCCGAGCGCAATGCCGGTAGGCAGGTGGCAGAGAGCTGCCTTCCGGCCGAAATGGCGCGATGCTTCCTACCGACTCCCATCTGCCGACTGCTTTCTGAGCCATGATCCCACCACCTGCGCGCCCATCGGCCTACGGCCGATGGTGTGCTTGCTCCGTCATGCCGATTCCCCTATTACGTAAGCTATCCCTTGTACAAGCCCGGGCTGCCGCAGGCAGCCCCGCGCAGGTGGTGGGATGAAGTGTCCCTTCTGCGGCCATCAAGAGGACAAAGTGGTGGATTCCCGGGCCAGTTCAGACGGGGGCTCGATTCGTCGGCGGCGGGAATGTCTCGGGTGCGGCAAGCGGTTCACGACCTACGAGCACGTCGAAGAGCAATCGCTGATGGTCATTAAGAAAGACGGCCGTCGCGAGCCGTTCGACCGCCACAAGCTGCTCGCCGGGTTGGTGAAGGCGTGCGAGAAGCGGCCTGTTAGCATGGATGATTTAGAGCGATTGGTGGATGAGCTTGAGCGAGAACTCTCCCAGCAATTTGAGCGGGAGGTGTCTTCGCGGGAGATCGGTGAGCGGGTGATGAGACGGCTCCACGCCCTCGATCCGGTGGCCTACGTCCGCTTCGCGTCAGTCTACCGGGAGTTCAAGGATGTAGAGCAATTCATGCGCGAGCTGAAAGACCTGTTGGCCCTCAAAGGAAAGTAGCCCACCTGTTTTTCTCCGAGATCTCTTCCAGCACCTCGCAGGCTGGCCCGCCGCCTGCGGCGTGCGGCACTCCTGTCGCGTCCACCATCAAGGTGGACGCGAAATGCCGGACGCGCTGGCGGCCGGCCGTCGCCGACCCCCCTCTTGGCGGGGTGCCCGGCTTGGTCGGCCTCCGCCTGCGGCGCGCGGCACTCCCGTCGCCGACCCCGCCTCTCGGCGGGGTGCCCGGCTTGGTCGCAGGACTTGCCTCAAGGAGTCTGGAAGTGACGTGCATCATTCGTGCACTCATCGGCTCCCCTCCCTCCGCACCCGGTCAGGTTCCCGATTCAGCTGGAGGGGCGTTGGTAAAATTCTGGAGCTTGGCGCGGCTCCGCAGCTCGTTCAGCCATTCATCCAGGCGCGTGGCTTGGTGTTTCGTGAGGAGTTCTTCGCGAATGGCGGATTGCGCCTCAGCAACGTTCGACTCATCCGCCGGAATCCGTTCTTCGGGCCGGAGCATCACAAAGCCGCGCGGGGTTTCGATGACATCCGTAAGCCCCCCCAGCGGCGCGCGAAACGCCGCCTCGTTCAGGGCCGGGACGCGACCGATGGCGTCGATGGGCTGGCTGCGGGTAAACGGGGACGGATACGTCAGTGGAGCGTCATCGATGAGCACCGCCTCTTCAAATCGAAGCCCTGCAACCCGCTGCTCCTTCAGCTTCGTCAGGAGGGCCTCCGACGCTTGCCTGGCGGCGGATCGAGCGCGTTCCTGGATCAGGCGACCCTTGATCTGCTCGCGCACCTCCTCGAACGGCGGCAACTTCGCAGGGATCCGTTGGGTCACCCGCGCAAGATACACGCCGCCTGAGGTCTGCAACACGCCGCTCATCTCGCCTTCACGGAGCGCGGCGACGTCCTGGAAGGCGGTGGGATCAAGTCCTTCGACGGCCTCGAGTGTATCCACTCGCACGGGCCCGACGGTGCGCGGCGCAAGCGCGCGTGCGGCGAGGATCTCGGGGAACGGCCGTTTGGCCTCCACGTCGTCTTGCAGGTCCAGGGCTAGATCGCTCAGGCGCTTCTGGACCCGCTCATCGTTCAGGGCTTGGCGAACCTCCTCCTGCACCGCCTCGAATGGCGGCATCGCGCCATCGGATGTGGCAAATCGGTCCCGATGATCCTCATAGAACGTCTTCACGTCTTGCTCGCTGAGACGGAGGCTCTCCGCAAGCGACTGGCGCGAGGCGCCTGCGTACTCAATGACGAGCTGTTCGGGCATGCGGACCTCATCCGGGGAAGCGGTGTAGCGCTCGCGCAGCTCGTCCTCCGTGAGGGTGGCGCTCACGGATTGAGTCCATGCGGTCGGATCCATCAGGATCACGCAGGCCTTGAGCGTTTCATGCGCTTCCCGGTACGCGGCCCTCACGTCATCATCCGTCACCGAGACGGAGGCTCTGATCGACGTGACCAGTTGTTGGATGCGCAGATCATCGCGCAGCCGCTCTTCAAAGCTCTGCGGATTCATGCCGACGGCCAACAGGATCCGGTGGTAGCGATCCGGAAGGAATCGGCCGTCTTCTTGGAACTCGGCCATGCCCTGGATGAAGCTCGCCAGCTCCCGGTCATCGACCCGGAATCGCCGGCGCGAGGCTTCTTCGAGGAGGATGAGCCGGTCCCACGCGGCGCTGGTGAGCAGCGCGCCCAACAAGTTCTCCGGCACCCGATTTCCCAATTGGGCTTCGAGCCGGTGACGGATCCACAGGCGGTGCTCCTGGAAGGTCTCCCACGGGATGCGTTTTCCGAAGATGATCCCGGCTGTTCCGCCAGGGCCCTTGACCGGGACGCGGCCGCTTGCGTGAAAGAAGAGAATGAAGGGCACCAAGAGGACGAAGGCGATGACCCAGCTGGTCCGCCGTCGAACGGCGGGCGACCGCATGAGGCGTTTGAACATGGGGCGTATTCTACGCCAAGCCTGATCACGGGGCAAGCCCCCTCGCTTTACGGTAAACAGGTGTTTGGTTCTCGCGCGAAACAGGTTACAATACCCTCTCGTGTCATGACGAGAGATCCTGGTGAGGGATTGCAAGGAGGAGGATGTGTTCAATGCGGCCTGCGATTTGCTCGACGGTGGCCATGCTCGGAGCGTGTCTGCTGATGGCTCCAGCCAGCGGCGCAGGATCGGGAAATCCGAACGCCGCGCTTGAGACGTCAAAAGGCCGGATCGTGATTGAACTCTACCGGACCGAGGCGCCGAAGACCGTGGCGAATTTTGTGACACTCGCCAACCGGGGGTTCTACAACGGCGTGATCGTTCATCGGGTGATCCCCGGGTTTATGATTCAGACGGGCGATCCCACAGGGACCGGCACTGGGGGGCCCGGCTACACGTTTGAAGATGAGTTCTCACCGGCGCTTCGCCACGACGGCCCGGGGATCGTCTCCATGGCCAACCGAGGACCCAACACGAATGGCAGCCAATTTTTCATCACCCTGGCGGCGACCCCGTGGCTTGACGGCAAGCACACGATCTTTGGACACGTCATCGAAGGCCAATCGGTCGTGGAGCAGATCGCGGCGGTGGAGCGCGATGCCACGGATCATCCACGCACCGACGTGGTCATCAAACGCGTGACGATTGAGGAATCACATCCCGCTCAGTCGACGCGTCCATGAGAGCGAGTTGACCCTCAGGCCCGGCGCGATCCATCCCAACCCGCATCAGCGGTGGGAGTCCTGGGGAGGCAGCGGCGTGCCGATGAGCTTCACGAGTGACGCCGATCCTTTCGGAGTGGCCATCCGCCCCGGCGCTCGTTAGTGCCGAGCAGCCTGATCAGGTCAACATCGTCGAGGCACGAGCAGCCCTCGGCCTTCTCACGAGCCTCCTCACATGACTCAAGGCATCCTTCGCAATATCGCCATCATCGCCCACGTCGACCACGGCAAGACCACGCTGGTCGACGCGATGCTGCGCGCCACGAACGCGGTTGGGCGCGCGCTCCCCGCAGGCGCGCTCATCATGGACTCGATGGAGCTGGAGCGGGAGAAGGGGATTACGATTCGCGCGAAAAACGCCAGCCTCCGGTATGGCCCCTATAAGATCAATCTCGTCGATACGCCGGGCCATGCCGATTTCGGCGGTGAGGTGGAACGGACGCTGCGGATGGCGGACGGCGCGCTCCTGCTCGTCGATGCGAAGGAAGGCCCGATGCCGCAGACGAAGTTCGTCTTGCGCAAGGCGATCGGGCTGGGGCTGCCGATCATCGTCATCGTGAACAAGATCGACCGGCCGGATGCCCAGCTTGACGACGTGGTCAATCGCACCTTCGACCTCTTCGCGGAGCTCAACGCCTCCTCGGCGCAGCTGGACTTCCCGATCGTCTACACCTCGGCTACCCAGGGCGTGGCGACGCGCGATCCGCAACGGCCGGGGACCGATTTGGCGCCGCTGTTCGAGGCGATCATCGCGCATGTGCCCGCCCCCACCGTCCTGCCCGATGATCCGTTGCAGCTCCTCGTCCTCGCCTTGGCGTATGACACGTTCAAAGGCAAGATGGGCATCGGGAAGATCCATGCGGGACGGATTCAGCGGCAGCAGGCCGTGATGCGCCTTGGGGTGGATGGCGCGCAGCAGCGTGGGATGGTGACGGCGCTCCTGGCGTATCAGGGGTTGGAGCAGGTGGAGATTGAATCGGCGGCATCCGGAGAAATCGTCGCGGTGGCCGGCTTTTCGGAAATCGGAATCGGCGACACCCTCACGGATCCGGAACGTCCGCGCGCCCTCCCGGCCATGGTGGTGGAAGAGCCGACGCTCCGGATGACCTTCTCAGTGAACAAAAGCCCTTTTTCGGGGCGCGAGGGAACGTACGTGACCTCCCGCATGTTGCGTGAGCGGCTCATGAAAGAGCTTGAAACCAACGTCGCCCTCCGGGTGGCTGAAACCGGCAGCCCGGATACGTTGCTCGTCTCAGGGCGCGGCGAGTTGCACCTGGCGATTCTGATCGAGACGATGCGGCGGGAAGGGTATGAGCTTGAGGTCTCGCAGCCCGAGGTCGTCTACAAACAGATCGACGGCGTCACGATGGAGCCGCACGAGTTCCTCACCGTGGAGGTCCCTGCGGAGTATCAAGGCATGGCCATTGAAGAGCTGGGTCGACGCCGGGCCCACCTGCGCGAGATGGAGCAGGCGCCGAGCGGAGAGCTGCACCTGGAATATCTCATCACGACCCGGGGCTTGTTGGGGCTCAAAAGCGCGTTCCTGAAACGGACCCGAGGGACCGCGGTCGTCCACCACATGTTCGACGCCTACCGGCCCATGGTGGGTGACCTGCCGGCGCAGGAGCCCCACGGGTCGCTGGTCGCCACGGAAGACGGCCTGAGCAACGCGTACGCCATCACGAACGCCCAGGAGCGGGGTGAGCTGTTCATC
>JACPXS010000086.1 GCA_016196415.1 Candidatus Omnitrophota bacterium | reverse complement strand
TCCCTCTTCGCTCCACCTCCAGGAACGCTTTACCGTTCCTCCAGGCAGAGACCCATCGAACATCCAATTGTGGATCCACTCTACAGCCGTCCGCTGGAGATGTCAAGAACAAGGATTACTTCTTCATGCAGAGCGGACAGTCGTGGGCAAAGTGGACGTACCGGTGCTGGACTTTTGGCGTCCAGAACGTGAGGACCTCCGCAGCGCCGCCTAACGTCCGCTTCATCCCCTGTTCAACCCCTTTGCCGATCCCTGTCAGGAGATGGCCCCCGCCTTTCACCTCGTTCGCGGGCTGCCGGAGCAACTCTGTCCATCCGAACAGGGCATTCGCGGCACCCCGCATGAGCATGTAGCTGGCTTTCGAGGGATACCCGGCCGTTTGATCGCTCGCTTGCTTGCAGAGGGGACATTGGCTGATCTCCTCTGCTGCCATCGCCGATCCCGATGCCCCAAGCCAGAGGAGTCCTCCAGCGAGCAATCCAACGCATCGCCGTGTCGGATGGTTCATGGGTCCTCCTTGCGTGTAGCGAGAGAAACCTTCAGGATGCTATTATTCCCTCATCCCCAGCGCAAGGCAACCCTTTCTTTAAGACAAACCAACAAGCCCTTGCGGTTTCCGCAAGGGCTTGTTGGAAAACGAGCCAAGAACGATTATGAGTTCAAGAGCTGGGTCCCGCCTTCAGGAAGAGGCGCATCGAGCTCAGTCAGGGGGAACGTTAGGACGTGAACCGCGCCGCCAAGCGTGTTCTCCAGCGCGTCCTTCACGCCGATCCCGATGCCGGTCAACACAGTCCCACCCGCCTGAGAAGCTTCCCGGGGCTCGACAAAGAGGTCTGTCCAGCCCAGCAAGGCGTTCTTCAGCCCAAAGCTGAGCTTTCCGATGGCCCGGTTGGACCAGCCGACCTCATTCGTCCAGGGACTGGCCGTGTAGTTCTTGGTGAGCGACAAGGTCACTTTGGCGCCACCCATCCCAGCCGCCTCTCCGATCGATGGAAAGGCCGCCACCATCCCCACGACTCCAGCCGCAACCGCGAAGCCGCACACTCGCCCCATTCGCTTTCCCATTCCCACCTCCTGGTTGCGGGAAGTCTAGCACCAACTGGCAGTTGATGCAAGTCCGTTTTTTTTTGCCGTGTTTTTTGCCGTGTGGTTCCTGGGCCCTGGCGGAGGATGCGCCTTCGTGTGGGCCGCAGGCATTCCTATCCGCGGGTTTCGCAAAAAACGCCCGCTGGTCGTCGGGATGCGAGGGTTGACACTGCTTGGGGCTGCGTGATAGCATTGAACCATTCAGGAGTATCACACCCGATGAGCGATGCAGCCCACGAGGCGAACGGCCTTGTCCAAATGGAAGTCAGCAAGATCCGCATCGATGAGCGGCGGGGGGAGCAGGTTGTCGTCTTAAAAGAACGGGGCGGGAGCCGATTGCTCCCCATCATCATTGGGATTTCCGAGGTGACCGCGATCAAGATGAAAATCAGCGGCATCCAGCCGCCACGTCCCCTCACGCACGACTTGCTGAAGGATACGATTGCGCAATTAGGGGCCACGCTACAGCGCGTCGTCATCACGAAGCTGGAATTCAACACGTTTTTTGCCAAGCTCGTTCTGGAAACGAAGGAAGGCGAGTTCCGTGAAGTGGATGCCCGTCCGTCTGACGGCATCGCCGTGGCGCTCCGAGTTGAGGCGCCCATTTTCGTTGCGGAGGACGTCTTGAACCAAGTCGCCTCCAGCTACGGTTTATAACGTCCTCACCCGCCGTCCAAGGTGCCCCTCGTTCAGTATGACGCGTTGCTATCTCGTCAGACACGCCCAGACCGTCTGGAATGGAGAACATCGAATCCAGGGGCACTCCGACTTGCCCCTGAGTCCACTCGGACAGCGCCAGGCACAGCGGGTCGCGGCGTGCTTTGCCCCGCGCCACCTGAAGGGCATTTTTACCAGCGCGTTGCAACGAAGCCACCAGACCGCTCAGCGCATTGCGGCAGGCAACGGACACACGATCACGCCGGTGATCGAGCAGGAACTGGCCGAGATGCACCTCGGGGCGTGGGAAGGGCTCACGCCGGAGGAGATCGATGCGCGCTTCCACGGAGCCTATCAACGCTGGCGGATGCAGCCCTCCGCGGTGCCCATCCCAGAGGCAGAGCCGCTTGAGGTCTTCAGGGCCCGGGTGCGCCGGGCCTTTGGGAGAATCCTGACGACGGTGGATCAGGGCGAATACGTGATCGTCTCGCACGGAGGGGTGATCGCCGCGATCCTTGCGGATGTGCTCGGCTCAGACTATGATCGGTTGATTCGACGCCTTCGGTTGGACAACGCCGGCATCACGGCGTTGGAGCTGGGTGCGGGCTTCCCGCATGTGTTGTGGATTAATTCGACCCACCACCTTGACCGCTTCGCCGAGGAGGGGAACTGGTTTTAAGAGCGCGCCACGCAACGCAACGGAGACGGAGCGCTAGCGTCGCTTCGATTTGGCCGAAGAAGCGCGTGGAATCCGGGCGCTCTTCTTCGCCGCCTTCGATTGCGGGCGTTTCCGGCGAGCCGAAGCAGGGCGCTTCTTGGAGGTCTTCCTCGGTCCACTGATCGGTTGGCCGAATCCACCCGCCAGAGGTTTTGTCAGCGCCGCGAAGTCTCGATAACGCATTTTGATCGTCTCGGTATGCGAGCCGGCGTTGAAGACAATCTCCCCCGATTCTTCCAGCACTCGATCAACCACCACGGGGACACTGTAGAGGTTGCCGAAGGGCGACATCGCGCCCACTTCCACATCGGGGAAGCGTTCTTTGATGTCGGACTCCTTCGCGATCGCGAGCGTCTTCGCGTTCAACAAGGCCTTGAGCTGTTTGACGTCAATGAGGTGGATCGCCGGGAGGACTGCCAGGAGCGGTCCACGGTCGGTGTTGACGAGCACGCATTTCGCGAGCTGCCGGCCAGGCACGTGCTGCGCAGCGGCAATTTCTTGTGCGGTGTAGACCACAGGATGTCTTGCCGCCGTGTACTGAACCTTCGAGGCCTGAAGAAACGCCTTAAGCCGTTCTGAGATCGCCATCCACCCCTCCCCCGTTGACTCGCCAAATCGTGCCGCCTCTTCTCCGACAAGCCCCACGTATCACTTGCGGATCTCCTGCGCGCTCACCATACGCGTATGGTAGCGTAACGCGGTCGCCTTGACAACCCCCAAGGCGCCCTCGGCTGGGTTTGCGCGTTGAACGCGCCAACACGCGAGCGCGTTCACGCGAGAACCAGCATCGTTTTGTTTTGACGCTGTCTGGTCTGGCCAGGTAGAATTGACCCAATGCGTGCGCTCCGGCGGGTGGTGTGGTTGTTGCTCGCGATCGCCGTCGTCATCGGCGTGGTCTACGTGGCGGGCAATGACGAGCTCATCGATCGCCTCTCAGGAGTCCTGCTCACGATTCAGCTCGGGGTGCCGCTGTCGTTTGACTTCGAGCGCTTCCTGGTCATCCTGACCGCGCTCAGCCTGCTGGCTGTCCTCCTCGTGATCCTCGGCGCGATTGCCGTGACACTTCGCCTCTCCCTCTTCTATCGCCGCAAACTGAACCTGACCGCCGCGGCTCAACGAGAGACCAGCTATCTCAGAGAGCAGCAGCAACGCGAGTTCCAGCAGTTACGGCTCATTGAGCAAGCGCTCACGAAGCGGCTTGATAGGCGGGTCCTCATCCAAACCATCATTGAGGCGGCCAGCCGCGTCACCAGCGTGCCGCAGACCAACAGCTTGGTCAGCTGCTGGATGCTGAACTTTGAGACCGAGACCCTCCGGTTTGAAAAGGGGCTCTACTGCGATGAGACGATGTTCGTCCAGGCCGAGTTCCAGCCCAACGAGGCGCCCTTTTCGCGCGTGATGGCCTCCCAGCGTCTCTGGATGTCTCCGGTGTGGAGCGACGGGATGGCGTTGGTGAAGCCGGAGAAGGCTGCTCAATTGGGGACCGCGACGGCGGTGATGGTGCTTCCGCTAATCGCCGAGGCGAGCGTCCTGGGACTCTTGGTGATGTTCTGCCACCCGGATGTGCTGAGGAGCTACGAGATCCAGAAGCCGTTCTATGAGGTGGTGTGGGGTGAGCTGTCGCTGGCGCTGGCCATCGCCGTGCAAGGCGAGGTGGCGATTCTGGATCGGCTCACCGGGGTGCACAACCGGGAATACTTCATGAAGCGGCTGACCCAGGAAGCCGAACGAGCCAACCGGTACCAGTTCCCCTTGTCGCTCCTCATGCTGGATATCGATAACTTCAAGCTCGTCAACGACATGCTGGGCCATCCCCAGGGGGATGCCGTATTGAAAATCGTGGCCAAGCTCATCAAGAAATCGGTCCGGCCCATCGATCTGGTGGGACGCTACGGCGGGGAAGAGTTTGTCGTGATGCTGCCGGAAACCGGTTACGGGGGCGACCTGACAAATCTGGCAGGGGCCCCGATCGTCGCGGAGCGCATTCGAAAGGCCATCGATGACGAATTTCGCGGGCTCCAGAAGCCGCTGGATTTGACGATCAGTGTTGGGGTCGCCCTCCGCCGATTTCCCGAAGACCGGGACATGGATTACCAAACGCTCGTGCGCCTTGCGGATGAGCAGCTCTACCGGGCGAAGGCCGCTGGAAAAAATCGGGTATGTGTTTTGGTGCCAGAAAAGTCTCGGGAAGTCTTGTGAGGATCCCGCTGAGCCCCCATCCGTTCCAATCAAACGGGCGATGACGCCCAGCGCCTACGATCTCGCCGTTGTGGGAAGCGGGCCTGGGGGGTACGCGGCTGCGCTCTCAGCAGCCCGGCGCGGGCTGCGGGTCTGCCTCATTGAGCGGGAGCAATGGGGCGGGGTGTGTTTGAATATCGGATGCATTCCGACGAAAGCGCTGCTGGCCGTTTCCCACTTGCTCCGTCGCCTGCGGCAGGCGCAGCGGCTTGGGGTGCGGGTGCGGGGCTACGACGTGGATTATCCCGCCGTGCTGGCGCGCAACGAACGGATCATTGCGACCCTCCGTCGGGGGCTGATGGAGGTGTTGCGACGCGAGGGGGTGGAGCTCGTTCCCGGCCATGCGGCCTTCGAGCAGCCGCAGCGGCTCATCGTGACGCATGACGGCGATTCCCAACGGCTTGACGCGGCGCGAGTGATCCTCGCAACCGGGGCTCGTCCGTTTGCCGGACCGTGGGCCGTTGATGCTCGGCGTCTGTTATCGTACCGCGAGCTCCTGTCGCGCCCGCAACTGCCCGGCTCGATGCTGATCATCGGCGGCGGGGTGATCGGCTGCGAATTCGCCTCCATCTTCTCGGCGTTCGGCGCGCGCGTGACGATCGTTGAGCAGCAGCCGCGCCTGCTTGCTGGGGAAGATGCGGAGGCGGTGCGATGGCTCACCCGTCGATTCGCGGCTGAGGAGATCGTGGTGCTGACGGGTACCACGGTGGAGCGGCTCGACCCCTTCCCGGACGACGTGCAAGCCGTGCTGTCCAATGGGACGACGTGTCGGGCTGAGTGTGTCCTCATCGCGATCGGTCAGCGACCCAATATCGACGCGCTGCGACTTGAAGCGGCGTCGGTTGAAGCGGGACGGGGGGTGACGGTGAGTGCGTCGCTTCGGACGAGTCAGCCGCACATTGCGGCCATCGGAGATTGCGTGGATGGCCATGGGCTTGCCCACTGGGCAAGCGCTGAGGGGACCCTGGCGGTCCGGAACTTGTTCAGCGATGCCGCAGAGACGCTTGACTCCTCCAGAGTCCCCCGGTGCATCTTCACCGACCCGGAGATCGCGCACGTCGGGGTGCTGGAACCCCAAGCGGGTGACGCGGTTCGCGTGAGTCGGTTCTCGTTCGCAGCGCTCGGCAAAAGCCACTGCGATGAAGCCGCCGAGGGATTCGTAAAGCTCTGCGTGGATCCAGCCACGGATCGGATTCTGGGAGCGACCATCGTGGGAACCCAGGCCTCCAGCTTGATTCACTATGCGGTCCTGGCGATCCATCAGGGCCTCACCGCCAAACAACTGGCCGGCACCATCACGGCGCACCCGACCCTGCCGGAGGCCGTCACGGAAGCCGCGGCCCACCTCTATGGCGAATCGCTTGCCGTGGCGGCTCGCCAGAAGAGCGGGAGCCCCGCGTCATGAGGCCTCAACGAGGTGAGCACATGCCCTCATGGCGTGGCGCGCGCCCGTTTTGGGTTGGCGTGATCGCGGGATGCGGGCTGACGCTTGTTGCGTGCGAGCTTCCCTATGTGAATTGGCGTTCGGCGGTTCCGCCTCTTGATGAACGGCCGCTCCTCATCCGGCAGGATGCGAAGGGCGACGGGCATTTTCTTTCTCCCAGGAGCGGGAATCGTCGGCATCGCGGGGTGGATCTGATCGGGAGGCTCGGGAGCCCGGTGCGCGCGCTCCGCAGCGGAACCGTCGTGCAGGTGGGGTTCCATCGAGGACTTGGGACGTTTGTTGAGTTGGAGCATCGCTCGCGCCTCCATAGCGTGTACGCGCACTTGCAGGAGGCGACGGTGGAGCCGGGGATGAGGGTTCGGCAAGGCGCGATGATCGGGACCGTTGGAAAGACCGGAAACGCCCGGCACGCTTGGATCAGCCCGCACCTCCACCTCGAGGTGAGCAAGGACGGGGCCCCGCTCGATCCTCAGGTGTTGGGGTTGCCGCTCGCCGACCCGATGACACAACTCGCGAATCGTGCCCCTGTGGCGGAGTCGACGGAGAGCGCTCATGCAAGCCCTGGTGAATGATCGCCGTCCTGCCCAAGCGGGGCAGGTCGGCATTCCGGACTTCACCGAAGCTGCTCGGGGCGGGTGGTGGCTTCATCGATGGGCCGGTCGATCAGTGGTGGCCGGGGTCACCACGCGTCGCCTTGAGCTCGCGCAGCTCCTTCAAGCGCTTCCGTCATCGGCGAAGGCGGTCGGCGCAGAGCAGGTGCACGGGGCCAGCATCGCCACGATTCGCCGCGCGGAACCCTCGATGCTGTCTGTGCCGGGCT